>NZ_JBFBOC010000010.1:0-250574 GCF_040685975.1 Kitasatospora sp. NPDC086791
CCTCCCCCCCGGGCCCCCCGGCGGCCCCGGCCCCCCGGGCCTCCCCGGTCAGAGCACCCCGGCTCGGCCGAGCCGGGGTGCTCTGACCGCTCAGGCCGCCCCAGCCGCTCCGGCCGCGCTAGCCGCCGATCGCGGACATCGGCCGCTCGGGCTGGTGGAACTCCGGGTCGTCGATCCCGGCCCCGGCCTTCTTGCCCCACATCGCCGCCCGCCACAGCGCGGCCAGCTCGGCGTCGTCCGCGCCCGAGCGCAGCGCCGTGCGCAGGTCCGTCTCCCCGGTCGCGAACAGGCAGTTGCGCACCTGGCCGTCGGCGGTGAGCCGGGTGCGGTCGCAGGCGCGGCAGAACGGCCGGGTGACGGAGGCGATCACGCCGACCCGGCCCGGACCGCCGTCCACCAGCCAGCGCTCGGCAGGCGCCGCGCCCCGGCGGGCGGACGGCTCCGGGGTGAGCGCGAAGCGGGCCCGCAGCAGGTCGAGGATCTCCTCCGCGGTGACCATCGAGCTGCGGTCCCAGCCGTGCTGGGCGTCCAGCGGCATCTGCTCGATGAAGCGCAGCTCGTAGCCCCGCTCCAGGCACCAGGCCAGCAGGTCGGCCGCCTCGTGGTCGTTGACCCCGCGCATCAGCACGGCGTTCAGCTTCACCGGCGTCAGCCCGGCCCGCTCGGCGGCGGCCAGCCCGTCCAGCACGTCCCCGTGGCGCCGGCGGCGGGTGAGGGTGTGGAACACCTCGGGGTCGAGGGTGTCCAGCGAGACGTTGACCCGGTCGAGCCCGGCCTCGCGCAGCGCCGTCGCGGTGCGGGCCAGCCCGATGCCGTTGGTGGTCAGCGAGAGCTCGGGGCGCGGTTCCAGCTCCGCGCAGGCGGCCACGACCGCGACCAGTCCGGGCCGCAGCAGCGGCTCGCCGCCGGTGAAGCGGACCTCGCGGACGCCCAGGTCCCGCACGGCTATCGCGACCAGCCGGACGATCTCCTCGTCGGTGAGCAGGTCCGGCTTGGCCAGCCACTGCAGGCCTTCCTCCGGCATGCAGTAGGTGCAACGCAGGTTGCACCGGTCCGTGAGGGAGACCCTCAGGTCGACGGCCCGTCGTCCGAAGGTGTCGAGCAGCACGTACGTCCTTCCCGAGATGCGGCCGGCCCGGCCACCGTGAGGCGGGCCGGGCCAGCATAGTCATCGCGGGACGATCAATGGGCGCCCAGTCCGGTCAGCGAGCGGACCTCCAGTTCAGCGTACTTCGCCGGGTCGGAGCGCTCCCCGGACAGCAGGGTGCCCAGCCAGCCGGCCAGGAAGCCGACCGGGATGGAGACCAGGCCGGGGTTCTCCAGCGGGAACCAGTGGAAGTCGACGCCCTGGAACAGCGAGTTCTTGCCCCCGGACAGCACCGGGGAGAAGATCACCAGCACCACCGAGGAGATCAGGCCGGCGTACACCGAGCTGACCGCGCCGGCGGTGGTGAAGCGCTTCCAGAACAGCGAGTAGAGCAGGGTCGGCAGGTTCGCCGAGGCGGCCACCGCGAAGGCCAGCGCCACCAGGGCGGCGGTGCTGAGCTTGCCCGCGTAGAGGCTGAGCACGATGGCGACCGCGCCGATCGCCACCGCGGCCCACTTCGCCGAGAGCACCTCCTCCCGCTCGCTCGCGTTCCCGCGCCGGATCACGTTCGCGTACAGGTCGTGCGCGAAGGAGGCCGAGGAGGCGAGGGTGAGCCCGGCCACCACGGCGAGGATGGTGGCGAAGGCGACCGCCGAGATCACCGCGAGCATGACCGCCCCGCCGGTGGTGCCCGCCCCGCCGCCGAGCTGCTCGGCGAGCAGCGGCGCCGCGGTGTTCCCGGACGGCGTCTTGCCCTCGACGGCCACCATGCCGCCGCGGCCGACCAGCGCCGCCGCACCGAAGCCGAGCGCCAGGGTCATCAGGTAGAAGACGCCGATGATGCCGATCGCCCAGAGCACCGACTTCCGGGCCGCCTTGGCGGTGGGGACGGTGTAGAAGCGGACCAGGATGTGCGGCAGGCCGGCGGTGCCGAGCACCAGGGCGATCCCCAGGCTGACGAAGTCGAGCTTGGAGGTGTTGGTGGCCCCGTACTTCAGGCCGGGTTCGAGGAAGGCCGCGCCCTTGCCGCTCGCGGAGGCGGCCGCGCCGAGCAGTTCCGAGGGGTTGAAGTGGTACTTGGCGAGCACCAGGACGGTCATCAGCGCGGCGCCGGCGATCAGCAGCAGCGCTTTGACGATCTGCACCCAGGTGGTGCCCTTCATGCCCCCTATCACCACGTAGATGATCATCAGCGCGCCCACCGCGAGGATGGTCCAGCGTTTGGCGCCCTCCCCGGTGACCCCCAGCAGCAGGGCCACCAGCGCCCCGGCGCCGACCATCTGGGCGAGCAGGTAGAAGATCGACACCACGATGGTGGAGACGCCGGCCGCGGTGCGCACCGGGCGCTGGCGCATCCGGAACGCGAGCACGTCCGCCATGGTGAACCGGCCCGAGTTGCGCAGCGGCTCGGCGATCAGCAGCAGCGCGACCAGCCAGGCGACCAGGAAGCCGATCGAGTAGAGGAAGCCGTCGTAGCCGTTGAGCGCGATCAGCCCTGCGATGCCGAGGAAGGAGGCGGCGGACATGTAGTCGCCGGAGATGGCCAGGCCGTTCTGGAAGCCCGTGAAGCCGCGGCCGCCCGCGTAGAAGTCGGCGGCGCTCCGGTTCTGCCGCCCGGCCCAGACGGTGATGACCAGGGTGGCCAGCACGAACGCCCCGAACAGGGACATCGTCAGGCCGCGGTGCTCGGTGGCGGAGCTGGCGAGCGATGTCATTCGGCGGACTCCCGGGGGGCGTGGACGACGGCTCCGTGCGCCTCGCGGATCGCGGTGGCGGCCGGGTCGATCCGCCGGTCCGCGTAGCGGGCGTACCAGGCGGCGATCGCGAAGGTGGTGGCGAACTGCAGCAGCCCGAGCACCAGGGCGAGGTTGACGTGCCCGAGAACCTTGGTGCTCATCAGGCCGGGGGCGTAGCACGAGAGCAGGACGTAGAGCAGGTACCAGAGCACGAAGCCGATGGTGACCGGGAAGGCGAAGCTCCGGAACGAGCGCCGCAGGACACGGAACTCCTCGCTGTTCTCGATGAGTTGGACTTCCGTAGGGGTAGTGGTGATCGGCGGCGAATCCACTCTTTCTCCTCACTCCTTCGGCGTAGCTGTCACACGGGGGGAACGATCGAGCGTGAGGGGCGTCACATTTCGCGGGCGCGCCGCGCAATGCTAGGAGCGTGGTGCCCACCCCGAAAGGGGATGACCGCGATCGGCCAGTCGTTCACCCCCTCGCACCATTCGAATGGCCGAAAACCACCATCCGCACCACTGCGCCCGGACCGCCCCCGTCCCATGCGAGAGGGGCGGCACCGACCAACGGTGCCGCCCCTCTTGACGATGCGTCAGAAGGCGATCCGGACCTTCAGCGCCGAGCGGTCGTCCATCGCCCGGTAGCCGTCCGGCACGCCGTCCAGACCCACCGTGCGGTCGAAGACCAGGCCCGGCTCGATGGCCCCGGAGAGCACGTCCGGCAGCAGCTCGGGGATGTACGCGCGGGCCGGCGCGACGCCACCGTTCAGCGAAACGTTTCGGCCGAACATCTGACCGATGTCCACGCCGGCGCTGCCGCCGTGCGGCACCCCGACGTACCCGACCGCGCCGCCGTCCCGGGCGATCGAGACGGCCGTCCGCATCGACTCCTCGGTGCCGACCGCCTCGAGCACCGCGTGCGCGCCCTGGCCGCCGGTCAGCTCCTTGACCGCCTCGACGGCGGCGTCCCCGCGCTCGGCCACCACGTCCGTCGCCCCGAAGCGCCGGGCCAGCTCGGTCCGGGCGGTGTGCCGGCCCAGCGCGATGATCCGGCCCGCGCCCAGCCGGTGCGCCGCCAGGACGCCGCACAGGCCCACCGCGCCGTCGCCGACCACCGCGACCGTCGCCCCGGGCCGCACCCGCGCCGAGACCGCCGCGTGGTGCCCGGTCGACATCACGTCGGACAGCGCCAGCAGTCCGGGCAGCAGCTTCTCGTCGCCCGCCGCCTCCTTGGGCAGCTTCACCAGCGTGCCGTCCGCGAACGGCACCCGCACCGCCTCGCCCTGGCCGCCGTCCGAGCCGACCTGACCCCAGAACCCGCCGTGCGGGCAGGAGGTCTGCAGGCCTTCGCGACAGAAATCACACGTCCCGTCCGACCAGACGAAGGGCGCGACCACCAGGTCGCCCTTGGCGAAGCCGCGCACCTCGGCGCCGACCTCCTCGACCACGCCCAGGAACTCGTGCCCGATCCGCTGCCCGGCCACCCGCTGGGCCACCCCGCGGTAGGCCCACAGGTCGCTGCCGCAGATGCAGGCGTTCAGCACGCGGAGCACCACGTCCGTCGGGTGCTGGATCACCGGGTCCGGAACGTCCTCGATCCGGATGTCGTTGGGGCCGTGGATCACGGTGGCACGCATGCGTTGTTCCTTCGCTGAGAACGAGCTCGACCAGGTGTACGACACCCCTGTCGACCACTCTATTCCGGGCGGTCGATCGGAACATTCCGGCCGGGCCCCGCGCGCCGCCCCCTTATCCTGTTGGACCATGCAACCGATCCAGCCCGCGCCGAGGACCGCCACGGTCCCCGCCCAGCGCTCCGCCGCCCCCACCGAGGGCTTCGCGGTGGTCGACGTCGAGACCACCGGTCTCGGCCGCTCCGACCGCGTCATCTCGGCGGGCGTCTACCAGCTGGACCCGGAGGGCGAGGTCACCGACCACTGGTACACCCTGGTCAACCCCGAGCGGGACCCGGGCCCGGTCTGGATCCACGGCCTGACCGCCGAGCTGCTCTCCACCGCCCCGACCTTCCCGCAGGTCGCGGACGAGTTCGCCGACCGGCTGCGCGGCCGGGTCCTGGTCGCGCACAACGCACTCTTCGACTGGAACATGATCTCCCGCGAGTTCTCCCGGGCCGGCCTGCGCGCCCCGGTCGAGCAGCGGATCTGCACCATGGTCCTCTCCCGCGACCTGCGCCTGCCGCTGCCCAACGGCAAGCTGGCCTCGCTCGCCGCCCACTTCGGCGTCCAGCAGCGCCACGCCCACAACGCCCTGGACGACGCCCGGGTGCTCGCCGAGGCCTTCCGCCCCAGCCTGCACCTCGCCCGCCTCGGCGGCGTGCCGCTGCCGCTGCAGAAGTGCGTCGCGGTCACCGACCTCGGCGAGGACGAGCCCGCCACCCCCGGCCGCGCCTCCTGGACCGGCGCGAACTACCGCCAGGCCAAGAAGCGGCCGACCTGCCCGTACCCCAACCCGGGCCGCTGGCAGGACGGCGAGCCGCTGGTCCAGGGCATGCGGGTGGCCTTCACCGGCGACACCTCCACCGACCGCGAACTCCTGGAGGACCGCGCCGTCGAGGCCGGCCTGCACATCGCCACCTCGGTGAGCCGGCTCACCAGCCTGCTGGTCACCAACGAGCCGGACAGCTGGAGCGGCAAGGCCCGCAGGGCCCGCGAGGTCGGCACCCCGGTGGTCACCGAGGACGCCTTCCTCCAGCTGCTGCGCGAGGTCGCCCCGCACCCCGGTGCGTGAGCCCGCCGTGAGGTCGGCGTACCGTTCCCATGTGTACCGTTTTCTGCTGACCCGCCAGTGGCTGATCACCATGCTGATCGCACTGCTGCTGATCCCCGCGACGATCAAGCTGGGCTTCTGGCAGCTGCACCGCCACGAGGCGCGGGTGGCCCGGAACGAGCTGATCGGCAAGGCCCTCACCGCCTCCCCGGTCCCCTTCGACACCCTGTCGCCGGCCCCCGGCTCCGCGATCCCCCAGGACGTCACCTGGCGCGCGGTGACCGCCACCGGCCGGTACGATCCGGCGCACGAGTTCGTGGTCCGCAAGCGGACCGACTCCAGCGGGACCATCGGCTACTTCGTCGTGACCCCGCTGAAGCTCTCCGACGGCAAGGGCACCCTCCTGGTCAACCGCGGCTGGGTCGCCTCCGGCGCCGGCGCCACCCAGTACCCGCCGGTCCCCGCCGCCCCCGCCGGCGAGGTCTCCCTCACCGGCCGCCTGCGCGCCGACGAGACCTACGGCGCCAGCGGCATCAAGGACCGCGCCGGCCTGCCCGACCGCCAGTTCAACCTGATCAACACCGCCGAGCAGGCCAAGGAGAGCGGCACCCCGCTGCTCGGCGGCTACCTCGAACTGGCCGCCACCACCCCGGCCCCGGCCGACCAGCCGGAGCTGGTCCCCGCGCCCGACCACTCCGACATCGGCCCGCACATGGCCTACGCCATCCAGTGGTGGCTGTTCACCGCGATGATCCCGGTCGGCGTCTGGATCCTCGCCCGCCGTGAGGCCAAGGACCGCGCCAAGCAGGCCGCCGAACCCGAGGTCGTCACCGAACCCGTCCCGGCCTGAGGCCCGTCCGCACCCGCTAGAGCACGTCCTCCAGCTCCCGCAGCAACCGCGCCTTCGCCCGCGCACCCACCACCGACCGCACCGGCCGGCCGCCCCGGAACACCATCAAGGTCGGCATCGACAGCACCGCGTACGCCGCCTGCGTCCGCGGATTGCGGTCCACGTCGACGCTCACCACCCGCAGCCGGTGGGCCTCCTCCCGCGCGACGTCAGCCAGCACCGGCGCCATCATCCGGCACGGCGGGCACCAGTCCGCCGTGAAGTCCACCAGCACCGGACCCTCGGCCGCCAGCACCTCCGCGGCGAACGTCTCGTCGGTCACCGCCGGCACACCCGCGATCTCCACCATCGCCTACTCCTTCGTCGGTCTCGTCAGTTCGCACCGCGGTGGCTGCTCCGAGGCCGCGAGCTCGTCCCGCGCCCGTACCGCCCGCTCGAACTGCCCGGCCACCCGGGCCCGGGCGTCCCGCAGCCGGGCGATGCAGTCGTCCAGCTCGGCGAGCTTGCGCTCGTACACCTCCAGCGAGGCCGGGCACGAGTCCCCCTCGGGGTGGCCCGCCCGCAGGCACTCCACGAACGGCCGGGTCTCCTCGAGCCCGAACCCGACGTCCTGCAGCATCCGGATCTCCCGCAGCAGCCTCAGGTCCCCCTCGTCGTACGCCCGGTACCCGTTGCCCGCCCGCCGGGCCGGCAACAGCCCCAGCTGCTCGTAGTACCGCAACGCCCGGGTGGTCGTCCCCGCCCGCTCCGCCAGCTCCCCGATCCGCATCCCGAACCCGCTCCTCCCGAACCACCGGTACCGACCGTAAACCTTCCCCCGGGCGTCAACGCCAGCCCCGCCACCGCCCTTCCGCGGGCCCCCGGCCGCCACCTCCCCCACCTGCGCCCGCCGCACTCCGCCCCACCCGGCAAGATGTCCCCATGGATCTCGGACTGAAAGACCAGGCCTACATCGTCACCGGCGCCACCCGGGGCCTCGGCCTCGCCGCCGCCCGCGAACTCGCCGCCGACGGCGCCCGCGTCCTCGTCAGCGGCCGCACCCGGCAGGCCGTCGACCGGGCCGTGGCCGAACTCGACACCCTCGGCACCGCCCGGGGCGTGGTCGCCGACAACGCCTCCCCCGACACCCCCGAGCGCCTCATCGCCGAGGCCCGGCAGCACTTCGGCCGGCTCGACGGCATCCTGATCAGCGTCGGCGGCCCCCAGGCCGGCCCGGTCGAGACCACCCCCGAGGAGGCCTGGCGCGACGCCTTCGAGTCCGTCTTCCTCGGCGCGCTGCGCCTGGCCCGCGCGGCCGCCGCCGTGCTCCCCGCCGGCGGTGTGATCGGCTTCGTGCTCTCCAGCTCGGTCCGCCAGCCGATCCCGGGCCTGGGCATCTCCAACGGTCTGCGCCCCGGCCTGGCGATGGCCGCCAAGACCCTCGCCGACGAGCTCGGCCCCCGCGGCATCCGCGTGGTCGGCCTGCTCCCCGCCCGGATCGACACCGACCGGGTCCGCGAGCTCGACTCGCTCGCCGCCGACCCGGAAGCCGCCCGCGCGGCGGCCTGCGCCGGCATCCCGCTGGGCCGCTACGGCACCCCCGAGGAGTTCGGCAAGGTCGCCGCCTTCCTGCTCTCCCCCGCCGCCTCCTACCTGACCGGCCTGATGGTCCCGGTCGACGGGGGCGCCCTGCGCACCCTCTGATCTCCCACGGCCTCGACTACTGCACCCTCGGCTTCCTCCGCCGCCGCCGGAACCACCGGTGCCGCGGCTCGGCGGGGGCGGCCTGCAGGACCCGGATCCGCAGGTCCGCGGGCAGCTCGGGCAGCCCCAGGCTGCCGCGCGCATCGATCCGGGGTCCGTCCTCGAAGTGCTCCACCAGCGCGGCCGGGTCCCCGCCCGGCGTCAGCCGCACCGCCCCGCGCAACCGCGGGTGCCGTGGCGCCCGCACCAGCCGGACCCTGACCCGCTCGACCTCGGGCAGCACCACCGTCCCGGTCTCCAGCGCCTCCTCCAACGCCCCCGCGTGGACCCGCAGCCGCAGCCCGCTCACCCCCGGAGTGGGCACCGCGATGCTCTTCAGCCCGGTCCGCCGCAACTGCGCCACCAGCCACCACGCCGTCCCCGCCATCAGCACGACCAGCCCGCCGATCACCGTCGGCCACCACCACGAGGAGGACACCCACCGCCCCCGCGAGCGCGCGCTCACCACCGGCTGGTGCGGCGAGGTCAGCGGCCACCACTGCGGCGGTTGCGCGCCCGCCCGCCGGTACAGGTCGAACCCGCCCAGCAGCACCAGCACCCCCACGCCCAGCAGCGCCACCCCCACCACCCCGAGCAGCACCCGGTTGACGAGTACCCGGCTCACCCCGCCGCCCCCGTTCCCGACTCGGGCCCCGGCCCTGACACCGGCCCGTCACCCTGCTCCGTGGCCTCCTGCTCCGGACTCTCCCCGGCCTCCGTGCTCTCCGCCGCCCTGCGCCGACCGGGCGTCCGCACGTCCAGCCGCAGCGGCCGCGCCAGCCCCACCCGGTCCAGCTCCTCCCGCAACTGCCGCTGCACCGACGCCGGGTCCGCCGGCCCGATCAGCGACACCCGCACCCGCCGCCGCCCGACCCGGATCCGCAGCTGGTCGATCCCGGCCAGCCCGGCCGCCCGGTCCGTCAGCAGGTGACCGATCCCGGCCCGGTCGACGGCCGCGGCGGTCCCCCCGTAGGGCCGCAGCACCAGCCACCGCCCCAGCCCGGGCGCGATCGCCAGCCAGAGCAGCCACCCGCCCAGCAGCGTCGCCGCCCCGGCGCCGACCAGCACCCACTGGTCGTCGAGGTGCCGGGTCGCCAGCTCGTCGGCGATCTGCGTCCGCCACCTGCGCGCCTGGTACCCCGCCCGGACCGCGATCACGTCGTAGAGCAGGGCCCCGGAGGCCACCAGCACCACCGTCGACACCAGGGTCGCGGCCGCCGTGCGCGGCGCCCGCAGCCGGTGCACCCGGACCGCGCGCGGCCGGTCGGCCGTCCCCTCGACCGCCTCCGCACCCGGGTCGCGCACATCGCTCGCGTCGCTCGCCTCGCTCACGTCGCTCATGAGGCCGCCCCCGTCACCAGCTTCTCCACCACGACCACCACGTCCGACACCCTGGTCCCGGTCAGCCCCAGCACCCGCGCGGCGACCGCCTCCCGCAGCGCGCGGGCCAGGCCCGCGATGTCCGCCGGGAACGGCAGCTCGACCTCGACCCGGACCGTCACCGTGCTCCCGGGCACCGCCACCGAGACCCGCGGCGGCGCCCCCTTCGCCCGCCCGGCGGGCCAGGCGGCGATCTGCACCTCCCGCGCCGCCCGGGCCGCGATCCGGGCGTAGACGCGGTCGGCGACCCGCAGCCGCCCCCGGCGTCCCGACACCGGGACCGGACCGGGGGCCGGGGCAGGAGCTGGGGCAGGGGCAGGGGCCGCCATCAACGGCGCCGGTCGCGGCCGCGGAGCAGGTCCCCGAGCTCGCCCAGCTCGATGTCACCCTCCAGCAGGCGCCCTCCCACCCAGCCGACCAGCCCGAGCGCGGCCACCAGCAGGAACGCCGCGAACCCCCCGAAGTACCCGGCGAAGCCGAGGGCCATGCCCACCACCAGGCCGACGATGGCCAGGTTCATCCGCTACTCCCTCGTTCCGCGCAGCGTCTGCCCCGCCGGGGCCGCCCGCTACTTGAGCTTGGTCCGCTGTCCCGGCGCCGTCGCCGTCTCCTCTTCCTCCTCGAACTCCGGTTCGTCCGGGAGGTGGACGTCGTTGACCGCGATGTTGACCTCGACGACCTCCAGGCCGGTCATCCGCTCGACCGCGGTGATGATGTTCTCCCGCACCTGGCGGGCGAGTTCGGGAATGACCACGCCGTACTCGACCACCAGGGCGATGTCGATGGCGGTCTGCTTCTCGCCGACCTCGGCCTTGATGCCCCGCCCGATGCTCGACTTGCCGCCGGGCACCCGGTCCCGCATCGCGCCGAACGTCCGGGCTAGCCCGGAGCCCAGCGCGTGGATCCCGGAGACCTCCCGGGCGGCCATCCCGGCGATCTTCTCGACCACGCCGACGGCGAGCGCCGTCCGGCCGCGCTCGTCGACCGGCTTCGCAGCGCCGGAGACACCCGGCGGCGGACCGGGCAGCGGGTTGCCGCCGGAGTTCTTGTGCAGGGTCGCGGGCGTCGGAGTGTCAGGCATGGGTGTATCTCCCGTCGTACGGCTCCAGCTATATCGCAAACCTCCCCAACTCTGGCATTTCGCCACGTTTCGCGCCTGCCGAGCGCCCGCCACGGACGCCGGGCGGAGCACCCGGGAAACGCCGGAGGCCCGGCCCCGGGACATCCCCGGGGCCGGGCCTCCGATCGGAACGGCGAGGTCAGTCGCCGATCCCGGCGAGCTCCCGCAGCCGACGGGCCTGCGCCACCCGTTCGGCCGAACGCTGCTCCTCGAAGGAGCGCCCGGCGGCCCCCTGCAGCAGGGCCTTGGTCTCGATCACGGCGCCGCGCGGAGCTGCCAGCAGGGCCGCTGCGAGGTCACGGGCGGCGGAGTCCAGCTCCGCGCCCGGCACCGCCAGGTTGGCCAGCCCGGTCGCGACGGCCTCCTCGGCGCCGACCCAGCGGCCGGTCGCGCAGATCTCCAACGCCCGCGCGTAGCCGACGAGTTCGGTGAGCGGCTTGGTGCCGGCCAGGTCCGGCACCAAGCCGAGCGAGGTCTCCTTCATCGCGAACTGGACGTCCTCCGCGACCACCCGCAGGTCGCAGCCGAGCGCCAGCTGGAAGCCGGCGCCGACGGCGTGGCCCTGGACGACGGCGATGGAGATCAGGTCCGGGCGCCGCCACCAGGTGAAGGCCTCCTGGTACGAGGCGATGGTGTCGTCCAGCTCCTGGTCGCCCGCCCCGGCGAGCTGCAGGAAGGTGGGTTCGCCCGGGATGCCCTCGGCGGTGAACATGGCCCGGTCCAGCCCGGCCGAGAAGGAGACGCCCTCCGCGCGCAGCAGGACCACCCGGACGCTACCGGGAAGGTCACGGCCGGCCCCGGCGAGGGCGCGCCAGAGCGCGGGCGACTGGGCGTTGCGCCGCTTGGGCTGACAGAGGGTGACGACGGCGAGTTCGCCCTCGATCTCCAGGCGGACGCCGTCCCGCTCCCAGCTCGGGGCCTGCGGTTCGGTGGCGGGGGCGGTCATGCGGGAACCTCCGGTGGCGAGGGATGTGGCTACCGGAGAGTAACAAAACTGCGCGCGGGTGGGCAGGGGCCCGGCCCGGAAAGATCGTCGGGACCCGCACGGAAGGAAGGGTCGGGGGCTGGCGACACCCCGGACATGACGATCGGCGGCCGGTCCACACGACCCGGGGGCGGACGCCCAGCTGTCGGTCAGCTGCCGTCTCCTCGGTCGGCGCCCTGCCGCCGCGTCATCCAGCCAATGGCTGACGAACCGTCAGGAACCGGCCCCGGCAGTCGCCTTGTTCTTGCCCCGCGTGGCACCGCCGCGGCCCCGGAGGATCACTCCGGACTCGCTCAGCATCCGGTGCACGAAGCCGTACGAACGACCGGTCTCCTCCGCGAGAGCGCGAATGCTCGCCCCGGAGTCGTACTTCTTCTTGAGATCGGCCGCGAGCTTCTCACGCGCGGCACCGGTCACCCGGCTGCCCTTTTTCAGAGTCTCGGCCACCCGTGCCTCCTCGTAGCGTTGCTCGGTCAGATTCCCATGATCACCCATCCACCGCGTCCTGGCCACCCATTCGACAAGGTCGATGTCGGAAATGCGTGGTCCTCCGGTGGTGATCCGAGCGCAGCAGGGCGCTCACGCAGAGTGCACGCCCCCGGGCGCGTACCCCCGTTCGCCGCGAAAGGGCTGATCAGCAGCGTCGGCCCGACCACGATCGAATGGCGGGCCGACGGAAAGTCCTTAAACGGAATCCGGGTCTACTTCATTCCCGGACACGCCGTAAGGACTAGTTTTTCTGGTCCGAAAAGCGGATGCCGCGTCTACTTCCGGTCAGGCCAGCGAGACCAGATCGGCGTAGGCCGGGCTCCAGAGGTCCTCCACGCCGTCCGGTAGCAGGATGATCCGCTCCGGCTGGAGCGCGTCGACCGCGCCCTCGTCGTGGGTGACCAGCACGACCGCGCCGGAGAACTCACGCAGCGCGCCCAGGATCTCCTCGCGGCTGGCCGGGTCGAGGTTGTTGGTGGGCTCGTCGAGCAGCAGCACGTTGGCGGAGGAGACCACCAGGGTGGCCAGCGCCAGACGGGTCTTCTCACCGCCGGAGAGCACGCCGGCCGGCTTGTCCACGTCGTCGCCGGAGAACAGGAAGGAGCCCAGGATCTTGCGGATCTGCACCAGGTCGGTGTCCGGCGCGGCCGACCGCATGTTCTCCAGGACGCTGCGCTCCGGGTCCAGGGTCTCGTGCTCCTGGGCGTAGTAGCCGATCTTCAGGCCGTGGCCCGGGATGACCTCGCCGGTGTCCGGCCGCTCGACCCCGGCCAGCATCCGCAGCAGGGTGGTCTTGCCGGCGCCGTTCAGGCCGAGGATGACGACCCGCGAGCCGCGGTCGATCGCCAGGTCCACGCCGGTGAAGATCTCCAGCGAGCCGTAGGACTTGGACAGGTCCGCCGCGGTCAGCGGGGTCTTGCCGCAGGGCGCGGGCTCCGGGAACCGCAGCTTGGCGACCTTGTCGCTCTGGCGCACCTGGTCCAGCCCGGAGAGCAGCTTCTCGGCGCGCCGGGCCATGTTCTGCGCGGCGACCGTCTTGGTGGCCTTGGCGCGCATCTTGTCGGCCTGCGCGTTCAGCGTCGCGGCCTTCTTCTCGGCGTTGGCCCGCTCGCGCTTGCGGCGCTTCTCGTCGTCCTCGCGCTGCTGCTGGTACTGCTTCCAGCCCATGTTGTAGACGTCGATGGCGGAGCGGTTGGCGTCCAGGTAGAAGACCTTGTTGACGACCGTCTCGACCAGGTCGACGTCGTGCGAGATGACGATGAAGCCGCCCTTGTAGGTCTTCAGGAAGTCCCGCAGCCAGGCGATCGAGTCCGCGTCCAGGTGGTTGGTGGGCTCGTCGAGGAGCAGCACGTCGGAGTCCGAGAACAGGATCCGGGCCAGCTCGACGCGGCGGCGCTGACCACCGGAGAGGGTGTGCAGCGGCTGGCCGAGGATGCGGTCCGGCAGGCCCAGCGCGGCGGCGATGGTGGCGGCCTCGGCCTCGGCGGCGTAGCCGCCCTTGGTGAGGAACTCGGTCTCCAGCCGGGCGTACTTCTTCATCGCGTTGTCCCGGGTGGCGCCCTTGCCGTTCGCCATCCGCTCCTCGTTCTCGCGCATCTTCTTCAGCACGGTGTCGAGGCCGCGGGCGGAGAGGATGCGGTCCTTGGCGAGGACGTCCAGGTCGCCGGTGCGCGGGTCCTGCGGGAGGTAGCCGACCTCACCCGAGCGGGTGATGGTCCCGGCGGCGGGCAGGCCCTCGCCGGCCAGCACCTTGGTGAGCGTGGTCTTGCCGGCGCCGTTGCGCCCGACCAGGCCGATCCGGTCGCCGGCGGCGACCTTGAAGCTCGCGGACTCGATCAGGATCCGGGCACCGGCACGCAACTCGAGGGCGTTGGCGGAAATCATGGCTGGTACTACTCCTGGGACGTGGGCGGGCGGCCGGCGGGGGCCCGGGGCCGGGCGAGCGGAAAGGGGCTTCATCGGCGGTCGGCGCCGCGTGGGGCGCCGACGCCCGCTATTGCCCGGAGAAGATAGCCATGGCGGCAAGTCTACCGGGCCGTACGGAACTCCCCCGGGGGACCGTCGCCCGGGGTGCCCGCAGGCCCGACGGCCCGTCGGTTACGGCTGCTGCGCGGTGGTCACGGCTGCTGCGCGGCCGGCTGGTCGCCCGCCGGGGCCGCGGGGGCGTCGGTCGCGGCCGGAGCGCCGGTCCCGACCGGGGTGTCCGAAGTGGCCGAGGTGTCCGGAGCGGCCGGGGCACCGGTCGCGGCCGGGGTCACCGGGGCCGTGGGAGCCGGCGCCGCCGGGGCGTCCGCGGCCGGGGGCGCCGAGGGGTCGACGCAGCCGCCCAGCGGGCGGACGGCGGCGAAGGGCGCGTCGAGGGCGCCGCAGGCCGTCTCGGGCGCGGCCGCCTTGGTGTCGAAGACCTTGGGCGGCACGATCGGGCCGTCGGTGATCTCCACCCGGCTGCGGTCCAGCACCTTGACCGTCGCGGCCGGGCCGGTGCTCATCGCCCAGCCGTTGCTGTCCAGCCGGTAGCCGGTGATGCCGCCGGAGACGGCCTGCCCGCCGCCGTTGGTACAGCTGCGCGGGATGAGCACGGCGTAGTCGGTGTGCACGGCGCGCAGCGGGTCGTAGGCGCAGCCGTTGGCGGGCTTGTCGTTGTAGCGCAGGTCGCCGTCGGCGTCCCGCAGGCCCATGGTCAGGTTCGGGGTCACCAGGGCCAGCCAGGGCGAGCCGTCCCGCTGGACGGTGTGCAGCGCGGCCGCGGCCCGCTGCTTGGCGAGCTGCTTGCGCTGGGCGTCGGTCCGCTTGTCGGCGCCGGGCTCGCCGTCGCCGCGCAGCCAGTCCGCCAGGCCCGGCACCGCGCGGTGCCAGCGCACCGCGTGGTCGCCCGGGCGCACCGAGGTGACGATGCCGTCGTCCCAGACCACGATCGCGTTGTCCCCCGCCATCGCCAGGTAGAGCGCCTCGGCGCCCTCGCGGCGGTAGGACCAGGCCTGGTCGCCGGTCTGCCGGTGGAAGGCCTCCAGGCCCGGGCCGACCCGCAGGTCCAGATCGGCCGCGCTGAGCGACTCCGAGTTCACCGGGGTCGCCTCCGCGTCGCCCGGCCCCGCCACCCGGTCGCCGAACGGCACCGGCTTGTTCGCGTGGGCCGCCGCTCCGGCCGCAAGGACCAGCATCACCGCCAGGGCAGGCAGGATCGAGCGGGGGGTCAGTACACGCAGCGGCTTCCGGGACACCGCCGGAGCGTACCTTTCACCGGGCACGCCAGTCAGCCCGGTTCCGGGGCGTGCCCGGACCGCGAACCGCGTGTCCGGCCGCGCGCGCCCCGCGCGCACGCCCGCCCGCCGACCTGCGCCGTCTCCGCCCCTCGCGCTCCGCGGGGCGGGTGGAGGCGGGTCGCGCGGGCCCGGCCGGACCGTTACAGATCTGATACACGGCGACCGCCCGGCGGACACTGCGGCAGACGGCGTTCGAATATCGCCCACTTTAGGGTGACATTCGGCTTCCCCTCCCTCCGACGGCCCTACTGTCGGCGAGCGGGGCGTCACGGTCCGTCCACGCCGAGACCGGGCGCCCCGCCCACGTGACGTCCGGAGGAGAGACCATGCGAATCGGCCGCCTGACCCTGGCCGCCGCCGCCCTGCTGCTGATGGCCACGGCCAGTGTCCCGGCCGGGGCGCCGCTCGACCGGGCCGGAGACCGCACCCTCTCCTCGGACGCCTTCGAGCCGCGCGCCGCCGCCCCCCGCCCGCCGGTCCAGCGCCCGAGGCACGAGCCGCCGTTCGGCGCCTTCGTCGGCTCCTGGGACCGGTACATCCCGCAGATCGGCCGGTACGCGCAGTGGCTGGGCGACGCGAACCTCCAGGTCGGCCACACCTATCTAGCCGGCAACGGCTGGGGGGACATCGAGGGCGACCCGGTGGTGCTCGGCCTGTGGTCGCAGTGGCGGCTGGCCGACCCGTCCCGGCTGCTCGTGCTCGGCGTGCCGATGCTGGTGCCCAACGAGGCGCACGTGTCGGACGGCGAGGTGGCCAGGCTGCTCGCCCAGGGCGTCCGCGGGGACTTCGACGGGCACTTCCTCAAACTCGCGCGGCGGCTGGTCGCGCTGGGCGGCCCGGACACCGTGCTCACCCTGGGCTGGGAGATGAACGGCACCACCTACACCCACCGCTGCAAGCCGGACCCCTCCGCGTGGAAGGCGTACTGGCGACGGATCGTCGGGGTGATGCGCACGGTGCCCGGGCAGCGGTTCCGCTTCGACTTCGCCCCCAACCGGGGCACCGACGCCGTCCCGTGGACCAGGTGCTACCCCGGCGACGACGTGGTCGACATCATCGGCATGGACAGCTACGACCAGCCCGCCGGCGGCAGCTTCGACGACTACGTGCGCGAGCCCTACGGGCTGCAGGACCAGGTGGAGTTCGCGGCCCGGCGCGGCAAGCCGGTCTCGTACCCGGAGTGGGGTCTGTTCCGCAACGGCGACAACCCCGAGTTCGTCCAGCGGATGGTCGACTGGATCCGCACCCACGACACCGCCTACCAGACCGTCACCGACTACTGCCCGCACGGCTTCTTCCAGTGCGGCAGCAACCCGCGGTCGGCGGCGCGGTACAAGCAGCTGATGTCCGGGTCGAAGGGGGCGCCGGCGGTGGTGCCGACGGCGCCCAGGGCGCCCGCCGCTCCCCCGGGTGCGACGCCCGCCCGACACTGAGCGGTCAGCCGCGGCGGCAGGCCAGCAGCGCTTCCTTGAGCGCGGGGAAGCGGGTGCGCAGCTGGTGCGCCGCCGCCTGCCGGACGAGCACCGCCCCGGCCCGGACGGCCGCGGCCGGCGCCACCCCCGCGGGGCCCAGCAGCAGCCGCTGGTTGGGCAGCCGGTCCGGGCGCCAGCGCTGCTTGTACGGCTCCTGGCCGCGCAGCAGGCCGAGCACCGGGACGCCGGAGCCGACCGTCTCGTCCAGCGCCGCGCTGAACAGCAGCCCGGCGATGTCCAGCCGCTCGCGCAGCACCGGGTGCGCGCCGTACAGGTACAGCCCGCCGAAGGAGGGGCAGAGCAGCAGCAGGTTCACCGCGACCAGCTGGCCGTCCAGGTGGAACTGGTGGACGGCGGCCTTGCCGGCGGCGACCAGGCCGGTGGTGGACTCGGTCAGGTGCCGGGCGAACCGCTCGGTGCGGTGCTCCGCGGTGACGCCGCGCCGCTGCCACTGCAGCCGGTGCAGCCGCAGCAGCCCCTCCAGCGCCTCCGCCACCTCGGCCGGCGGCGTCGAGCGGACCTGCACCCCGGCCTCGGCGATCTTGCGCAGCTTCACCCGGCTGCGCTGGGCGGTCTTGCCGGGCACCCGCTTGAGCAGCCGCTCCATCGGGACGGCCGGCAGGTACTGGCAGAGCGAGTCCTCGGAGCGGCGGCGGCTGCCGCGCCAGTGCTCGTACACCCGCTGCACCGCCGCCTCGGGGTGCACCTCGCGCAGCTCCAGCCAGTGCCAGGGGCGGCTGAGCGGCAGGACGGCGGCGAACTCGGCGGCGGCCCGG
Organism: Kitasatospora sp. NPDC086791; assembly: GCF_040685975.1. NCBI lineage: Bacteria > Bacillati > Actinomycetota > Actinomycetes > Kitasatosporales > Streptomycetaceae > Kitasatospora > Kitasatospora sp. NPDC086791. The sequence continues at coordinate 17,610 of NZ_JBFBOC010000010.1, forward strand.
TCGGCGCAGTCGTCGTCGAGCAGGACGTCGGTGTAGTCGACCAGCCCGGCGCCGAGGCCGGTCAGGCCGCCGAACGGGCCACCGCGGCGGCGGAAGGCGCCCGCGCCGACCAACCGACCGTCCCGGCGGACCAGCACCACGACCAGGGCGCCCGGGCGGCCGTAGTGGCGCCACCAGGAGCGCTGCCAGGCGGCGGCCTGGAAGAAGGTGGCGGTCCGGCAGCGGGCGGCGAGGTCGTCCCACTCCTCGGCGAGGGTGTCCAGGGCGTCGTCCTCGCGGCGCAGCTCGGTGGTCCAGGACGGCGCCGCCGACCGGGCCGGCAGACCGGTGCCACGGGTCTCGGTGCCACGGGTCCCGGTGCTCATCGGCCGCCTCCGGCCGGGCTCTTCTCCTTGGCCGGGGCCTTCTCCTCGGCCGGGGACTTTCCGGTGGTGGCGGCCTTCCCGGTGGCCTCGGCTTTCCCGGTGCTCTGGGCCTTCCCGGTGCTCTGGGCCTTCTCGGTGGCCGGGGCCTTCCCGGTGGTCTGCGCCTCCTCCCGGGCCGGGGAGCCCTTCGCCGCTTCGGGCCCGGTCCCGGCCGGCGGCTCCTCGCTGCGCGGGCGCGGCGTCATCGGGGCCGCGGCCGGTCCGGCCTCCGCGATCGCCTCCGGCGTCTCGGCCCCGCCCCGGCGGCGGGTCATCATCGCCAGCGCGCCCAGCAGCAGCCCGGCCGCGCCGCCGACCGCGACGTCCAGCGGGGCGGAGGGCGTGGCCGGCTTGTCCGGCGCGGCGGCCGGGGCCAGGGTCACCAGCCGGACCATGGTGTCCTTGCTGTTGGTGTTGGCGAAGGCCACCAGCGAGCCGGCCACCGCGTCGGCGGTCCGGGCGGCCTCCTGACCGCTCGTCCCGGTGCCGGTGATCTCGATCATCGGGGCGTCCGGGGAGGTCGTCCCGTGCACCAGGGTCTCCAGCTCGGCCCGGGTGTGGCCGGTCTGGGCGGCCGCCACCGCGAGCACCTGAGGCTGGCCCGCCAGCCGCCCGTACGCCTGGGCGAAGCTGGTCGCGGTCGCGGCCTCGCCCGGGTTCTGCGGGACCACCAGGACGTAGGCGTTGGCGGCGTACGAGGGGTGCGAGACGACGGCGTACCCGGCGCCGGCCGCGGCGCCCAGCGGCACCGCGAGCGCCACCGGCCACCAGCGGCGGACCAGGCGGCGGGCGCTTCGGCGCGGTGTGGTCATGGGTGTGGCTCCTTGGATGGGGGAGGGCGGTTCCGGCGGGGGCGGGCGGTCAGACGCGGGCCAGCCGGTCGTAGAGGGCGCCCAGGTCGGCGGCGACCCGGGCGATGTCGTAGTGGCCGACGGCCGGCGGGTGCGGCAGCGGGTCGGCGGTGTGGTCCCCCAGGTGCCGCAGGTCGCGCAGCGCGGCGGCGTAGGCGGCGGGCTCGGACGGGATCCGGCGGGCCTGCGGGGCGGCGCTGGGCGGCAGTTCGTCGAGCGCCGGGCAGGCGCTGTGCCGCACCGGCAGCCCGGCCGCGAGGCCCTCCAGGACGCCGAGGCCGAAGGTCTCCGCGGTGGAGGGTGCGGCCAGCACGTCCAGGGCGGCCAGCAGCTCCGGCACGTCGTCGCGCTCGCCGGTGAGCACCAGCCGCTCCCGGACGCCGAGTTCGACGGCCCGGCGTTCCAGCGCGGCACGCTCCGGGCCCTCGCCGACCAGCACCAGCCGGGTGGCCGGGTCGAGCTCGGCGAGCGCTTCGACCAGCACCTCGAAGCGCTTGCCGGGGACCAGCCGGCCCACCCCGCCGACCGCCCAACTCCCCTCCGGCAGGCCGATTTCGGCCCGCAGCCGGCGGCGCGCGGCGGCCCGGTCGGCGGGCGGGAGGCGGTAGCGGCCGGAGTCGATGCCGTTCGGGATCAGCTCGATCCGGGCCGGCGGGACCCCCCAGGAGCGCAGCGTCTGGGCGACCTGCCGGGAGACCGCGACGGTGGTGCTGCCGAGCCGTTCGGCCGCCAGGTAGAGGCCCTTGACGCCCCGGGTGACCGGCCGGCCCTCGATCACCCCGGCGTGCAGCGAGTGCTCGGTGGAGACCACCGTGCGCACCCCGGCCAGCCGCGCGGCCAGCCGGCCGTACAGCTGCGCCCGGTAGAGGTGGGTGTGCACCAGGTCGTAGCGGCCGGCCCGGACCAGCCGGACCAGCCGGGGCAGTGCGCCGAGGTCCCGGTTGCCGTTCATGCCCAGGTGGTGGACGGCCACGCCGTCGGCGCGCAGGGCTGCGGCGACCGTGCCGGGGTTGGTCAGGGCGAGCACCTCGCACTGCTGGTGCGCGGGCAAGTGCCTCAGCAGGAGGTGGAGTTGGCGCTCGGCACCGCCGGAAGCCAGCCCGGTGACGATGTGCAGCACCCTCATGGCCGGTGCTCCCGGCGCGCGCGGCGCAGCTCGGTGACGAGGTCGCGCAGCCGGTGCCGGCCCTTCTTGGCACGCAGCCGCCAGGCGCCGTCGCGGTCGCCGACGTAGCAGCGGGGCAGGGCGAAGCGGCCGGTGAGCGGGGAGTGCGCGATGGCGCAGGCGTAGTCGTACCCGGCGTCGCGGACGGCCAGGGCGGCGGGCCGGTCGACGGCGCCGTACGGGTAGCAGAAGCCGGTGACCGGGCCGCCGACGACCTCCTCCAGCAGGCGCCGGCTCTCCCGGGCCTGCACCGCGAGGGCGTCGGCCGGCAGCCCGGGGAGCGCCTGGTGGCCGAGGCCGTGCGAGCCGATCTCCCAGCCGGCGGCGGCCAGTTCGGTGACCTCCGGGACGGTGAGCAGCTTCTTGCGCGGGCCCTCGGTGTCCCAGTCGTTGGCCCGGCCGAGCAGGTCCGCGACCACGTAGGCGGTGGCGGTGAAGCCGTAGGCCTGGAGGATCGGGACGGCGTACCGGGCGAAGTCCGCGTAACCGTCGTCGAAGGTGAGGCCGACCAGTTTGTCGTCCCGGCCGAGGGCGCGGGCCCGCATCAGCTCGCGGACCGAGACCCCGCGCAGGCCGCGCCGGTGCAGCCAGGCGACCTGCTCGGCGAACCGCTCGGGGCTGACGGTGAGCCGGTAGGGGTCCTCCTTCTCGACCGCCACCGAGTGGTACATCAGGATCCACGGCGAGGCGGGGCCAGGGAGCTGAGGTTCACCGGCCGGGCGACGGCTCCTGGGCAGTCGGGCCCGGTGCGGCGGGGCGTCGCCGACGCCCGCCCGGGCCGAACGGACGGTTCCCCGTTCATTGTCCATGGGGACGCTTCCCTTCTTCGGCGGGGGTTGACGGGTGCAGGGCCCGGGCGGCGGCGAGGACCGGGCCGCGCACCTCGCGGGCACCGAGTCCGGTGCCGAGGGCGGCGAAGGTCAGCGCCACGGTGAGGCCCCCCAGGAGGGTGGAGAGCAGGGGGTCGGCGGTCAGTCCGGCGACGGCGGTGCCGAGCACGGTCGCCCCGGCGGCGGCGGCCACCAGCCGGCCGTGGCCGGCCAGCACCCGGCGCAGCCGCAGCGGGATGCCGCGCAGCACCAGGCCGCGCAGCAGCAGCACGGCGGTGGTGGTGATGCCGGCCGCGTTGCCGGCGGCGAGCCCCAGCGCGCCGAAGCCGGGTGTGGCGAGCAGGCCGGTGGCGACGGTGACGCCGAGGCCGAGCACCATCACGGCGGCCGGGTACCAGTCCAGGATGCGGCGGCCGTCGTCGGCGCCGGGGTCGTCGGCCCGGCGGACCACCGGGCGCAGCGAGAAGTACGGACGGACCATCACGCCGATCAGCGCCTGGGCCGGCAGGCCGAAGCTGTACACCCGGATGACGTCGGCGGTGGCGGCGGTGTCGCGGGGGCCGAAGGCGCCGCGCTCGAACAGCAGCGAGACGACGGAGGGGGCGCAGGCCATCAGGAAAGCGGTGCCGAGCAGGACGACGGCCGCCGCCTGGCCGAGGTCCTTCTCCACCCGGTCGCGGGCGGTGGTGAGGTCCCCGGCCGCGAGCGCCCGGGCGACCAGCGGGAAGGTGACGGTGCAGATCAGGATGCCCGCCGTCATGGCGAGCTGGGAGACCTTGGCGGCGTAGTTGAGGTGCGAGATCGTACCGGGCGGCAGCGCCGAGCCGAGGTAGCGCTCGACGAAGACCTGCGACTGGCGGGTCAGGGTGAAGGCACCCACCGGCAGCAGGGCGAGCGGCATCAGCACCAGCGCCCGGCCCGCGCGGCGGCCGGTCCCGGTGCCGGTGGCGGTGCCGGTGCCGGTGCCGGTGCCGCCGCCGGTGCCGGTGCCGCCGCCGGTGCCGCCGCCGGTGCCGGGCTGGCCCTGGCGCAGCCGGTGCAGGAACGGGACGACCAGCAGGCCGGACATCAGCAGGCTGCCGGCCGCGACGCCCAGCGCGGCGGAACGGACCCCGAGGGCGGCGTGGAAGCCGAGCAGCACGGCGAGGATGCCGAGGTTGTAGACGACGTAGATGCCGGCCGGGGCGGTGAAGCGGTGGTGCGCGCGCAGCGCGGCGGCCAGGTAGCCGGCCACGCCGAAGGGCAGCACGGTGATCGCGGTGATCCGGGTACAGGTGACGGCCAGCCCGGGGTCGGGCAGGCCGGGGGCGAGCAGTTCGACCAGCCGCGGGGCGCCGAGGGCGGCGGCCAGGGCGAGGCCGCCGAGGGCGAGCAGCAGCCAGGGCAGGGTGGCACGGACCAGCTGGCGGACCGGGTCGGGGGCGTCCGGGTCCTCCTCGCGCAGCACCAGGGCGAGGGCGAAGGCGGGCACCATGAGGAAGGACATGGCGTCCTCGATCAGCAGCGGCGCGGCCGTCTCGGGGACGGTCCAGGCGACCAGGAAGGCGTCGGTGCCCTGGTTGGCCCCGAAGTAGCGGGCCAGCAGGAGGTCGCGCAGCAGGCCGAGGCCGGAGCCGGCCGCGCTGAGCACGGCGGTGATGCCGAAGGCCCTGGCGAGGAAGCCGCCCCGGGCCGGCTGGTCCGGGGCGGGGGCCGGGTGCTCGGCGCGCGCGCCGCGCGGGGCCGGGAGGGGCGAGGCCACCACGGCCGGCTGGTCGGTGGTCACCGGCCGGCTCCGAGGGCCGCCCGCTCGTTACCGGAACGCTCGAAGCCGAACCGCTCGAAGCCGAACCGCTCGGAACCGACCGCGCCCGGGTGCCGACGGTCGCGCTCCGCGGCGGCGCGCTCCTCCGGCTCGGGGCGGTGGGCGGCGGCGCGGGCGGCGAGGCCGAGGACGACGGAGGTCAGCACGGTGGTGGTGCCGCCGATGTCGGCGTACAGGTAGTCGACCAGCACCCAGGTGAGCAGGGCGAGCGCCGCGAGGCCGGAGCCGCGGGGGCGGCGCAGGCAGCCGAGCAGGAGGGTGAGGAAGAGCGCGGCGTAGGCGGTGATGCCGATCAGACCCTGCTCGCTGAGCACCAGGAAGTACATGTTGTGCGGGGACAGCAGCGGCTCGCGCCGGAAGCCGATGGTGGGGTCCGCGGCGTCGCTGCCGGAGGAGAGCCGCAGCGGGGCGTGGCTGTCGCGGAGCTGCTGGAAGGCCTTGGGACCGGCACCGTGGACGGGGTGGTCCTGCCAAATCCGCCCGGCGGTGGCCCACAGGTCGTAGCGGTCGGAGACGGACTGGTCGGGGGCGGCGGAGACGGAGCCGATCGAGCTGAGCCGCTTGGTGACGCCGGAGCCGCCGAGGCCGAGGCCGCCGACCAGGACGACCGCGGCGGCCAGGCCGAGGACGGCGCTGCGGACGGCGAGCCGGGCGTCGGCGCGCAGCAGCAGCACGGTGGCGGCGACGCCGGTGGCGATCCAGCTGCCGCGGCTGAAGGAGACGGCGAGCGGGAGGACGAGGAAGGCGGCGGCGCCGGACATCGACCGCCGCAGCCGGGCGTCGCCGGCCGGTCCCCGCTCGCCGAGCGCCAGCGCGAGGGCGGCGAGCAGTCCGTAGCTGACCACCGTGGACATCGCCATGACGTCCAGCGCGCCGAAGGTGCCGACGGCCCGGATCGGCTCGCCGGTGTAGGAGGCTCCGGTGCGGGTGAGGTACTGCTCGGTGCCGACCACGCCCTGGACCAGCGCGGCGAGCACGAAGGAGCCGAGGACCAGGCGCCGGTCGGTGCGGTCGCGCAGCGAGCAGAGCACGGCGGCGGGCACCAGCACGAACACCTGGACCAGCCGGACGAAACCGGTGACGCTGGTGGCCGGGTCGATCGAGCCGACGGTGGCGACGGCGGCGGCGGTCACGATCCCGCCGAACAGCGCGCAGGTTGTCCGGCCGACGGCGGGCAGCCGCCCGCGCAGCAGGTTCAGCGCGGTGAGGGCGACCAGGGCCAGCGAGGCGAGGTCGGCGACGGTGATGTGGACGGCGGCGGTGACGTCCTTCTCGCCGGTCGGCACGCAGACCAGCAGGACGGTGGCCGCCGCCAGCAGGCTGGGCCGGTCCGCGAGGGCGGGCAGCGCCTTCCGCAGGGCCGCCGCTCGCCCGCTCGCCGCCGGGGCACTCGGGGCCTGGGCACCCGGGGCCGCCGTCGAGGCGGCGACGGGCGCGGCCCCCCGGCTCGGCGCGGGATCGGCGGGAAGGATCAGGGCCACGCGGGTCAGCTCCCGTCCGGGTGGAGCATCAGGGCCGCGGTGCGGCACAGGATCTTGACGTCCTGCCAGAAGCTCCAGCTCTCGATGTAGCGGTTGTCGAACCGGGCCCGGTCCTCGATGGAGGTGTCCCCGCGCAGGCCGTTGACCTGGGCCAGGCCGGTGAGGCCGACCGGGACGCGGTGGCGGTCGGCGTACTCGGGGTAGGCCTGGCCGAAGCGCATGACGAAGTACGGGCGTTCGGGGCGCGGGCCGACCAGGCTCATGTCGCCGCGCAGGACGTTCCACAGCTGCGGCAGCTCGTCCAGCGAGCTCTTGCGCAGCAACCGGCCGACGGCGCCCATCCGGTGGTCCTGCGCGATGTTCCAGCGGGTCGCCGACTCGTGCTCGTTGCTCGGGCGCAGGGTGCGGAACTTGAGGACGGTGAAGACCCGGCCGTCCAGCCCGGTGCGCTGCTGGCGGAAGAGCACGCCGGGGCCGGTGTCGAAGCGGACGGCGAGGGCGCAGAGCGCCAGGACGGGGGCGAGCAGCAGCAGTCCGAACCCGGCGGCGGTGATGTCCAGGGCGCGCTTGGCGGCCCAGCCGGGGCGGCGCATCGCCGGGCGGCCGACCCGCAAGCAGGGGAAGCCCCACAGGTGGTCGCCGCCGGTGATCGGGCCGGTGGGCAGCGAGCCGAACTCGCGCAGCGCGGGCACCAGCCAGACCTGGCAGCCGAGCCGGACCGCCTCGCGCAGGGCGGCGGCGGTCTCGGCCTCGTCGGCGGCGCCGGCGGTGGCGATGACGTGTTGCACCCGGTGCCGGCGCACCTCGCGCTCCAGCGCCTCGCGGCCACCGAGGACGGGCGGGTCGGTGTCGCCGGGCAGCAGCGGCGGGTCGGCGTCGAGGAAGCCGACCGGGCGCATCCCGTACTCGCCGTGCTCGCGCAGGACGGCGGCGATCCGGCGGCCGAGCCCGCCGGCGCCGAGCACCAGGACGGGGCTGGGGCGGCTGCGGCGGATCCGCCGGACCAGGTGGTACAGGACGGCGCGGCCGACGGTGGCGATCAGCAGCTGGCCGCCGAGCAGGACGGTGAGGCGGGCCGGGGTGACCGGGCCGCAGTCGGGCCAGTGGCCGCCGAGGCAGCCGGACAGGGTGACGGCGAAGGCCGCGGCGACCACCGCGCGGGCGGCCAGCGCGGGCAGTTCGTCCAGGACGGACAGAGTGAGCCGGGCCCGGTAGAGGCCGCCGGCCAGGTTGAGCAGGAGCAGCAGGGGCAGGACGGCGGGGACACCGAGCAGGGGGTCGAGCGGGGCGGACGGGTCCACCGCCCGGTTGGCGAGCCCGCCGGCGGAGCACAGCGCGATGGCGTCGGCCTGGACCAGAGCCAGCGGCAGGGCCAGCCGGGCGCGGACCGCCCCGTGGCCCCGGCGGGGCGCCGGGGCCGGGTGCCGGGCCGCTCCGGCCGGACGGTCGAGCAGCCCGATGGCTGGCCGGCGGGGGCCGGACAGGGATCCGTTCGATCGCGACACGCTGTCGTGGTCGATGGTCATCAGCGCACGGTCTCCCCTGCTGTGTGCCCGGGGTGACGGCGCCCCGGCACCGGTTGGCGCGGGGCGGCCGTCCCGGTCCGGTGGGCGCGGTCCTGACAGCACCTGCTGCCGCTGGCGGCTCCCGGAGTTCCCGCGATGGGGCCGATCGCGGAGGTACCGGTCCCGGGGGACTCGGTTGCGAGGGGCCAGGCCGTGAATTCCCGGTATGAAATCTGAATGAAGCAGGCAAAATCCGACAATACCGAACCGGGCGCTACGGGACGGAAGTTGACTTGCCGTTTCATTCCAGCCGCCCATTAATCGGTATTTCGGATTTGACGCCCCGACCCCTGTCCGGTTGCGGGTGCGAATACCCCGACGTCGGAAACGGCGGGCATTCACGGCATGTGAAACGATCAGATCCGCTCTGGGACACGGGCCCGGCGCCGTCCCGCCGCCGGCCCGGCACCCAGCAGATGGCGGTAGAGGGCATCCACCTGTTCGACCACGGTGCGCACGTCGTGCCGGGCGACCGCGTGCTCGCGCAGGCGCGCGCCGCGTCGCTCGCACTCGATCGGATCCGACAGCGCCTCCCCCATTCGAGTGGCGAGGGCCGGCCCGTCCTCCGGCCGGACCACCGCGAGATCCCGCTCCGCCGGCGGCAGGCACTCCCGCGCTCCCGGCACGTCGGTCAGCAGCACCGGACGGGCGGCCGCCATCGCCTCCAGCGGGGCCAGCGCCATCCCCTCCCAGCGCGAGGGCAGCACCACCAGATCGGCCGCCGCCAGCCACGGGCGCGGGTCGGCCACGTCCCCGACCAGCCGGACCCGGGCCGGCTCGGCGGTCCCCCGGACCAGCTCCGCCACCCGCTGCTCCTCCGGACCGCCGCCGACCAGCGCCAGCCTCGCCTGCGGCACCCGGCGCAGCACCTCCGGCCAGGCGGCCAGCAGCACGTCCTGACCCTTCTGCCGACACAACCGCCCGACGCAGACCGCGAGCGGGGCGTCCAGGTCCAGACCGAGCGCGATCCGGGCGGCCCGGCGGTCGGCGGGCGCGTAGTGCCGGACGTCCACCCCGTTGGGCACCACCGCCCAGTCGGCGTGCACCCCGGCGGCCACGCCGTCGGCCCGCTCCTGGACGCTGACGCAGAGCAGCCGGTGCGCCCAGCGGGTGGCGAAGCGCTCCCAGCGCAGCGTGGCGGCGGCCAGCGCGCCGTCCACGGCGGCGAAGGACCAGGCGTGCGGCTGGAACACCGTCGGGACGGTGCCGCGCACCGCCAGCCGGCCGGCCAGCCCGGCCTTGGCGCTGTGCAGGTGGATCACGTCGGGCCCGGCCGCGCGGACGATCCGGCGCAGCCGCCAGGCCTCGGCGGCGGTGCCCGCGCCCGGCGAGCGCCCGGCGGGCCAGTCCCGGACCAGCGCGCCGACCGCGGCGGCCTCCTCGGCCAGCCGCCCGCCGCGCGGACAGGCGACCAGCACCCGGTGGCCGGCCTCGCGCTGCCCCCGGACCAGGTCGGCGACGACGCGGGCGACCCCGCCGTCCACCGGTTGCGAAATGTGAAGGATCGTCATATGCACGGCGGCGAGCCTAGGGTGGCTCCCCCGCGCCGGGCGGCCCTCGTCACCCGGAGGTGGCGGTTCGGCCACCCGTACGGCTTTCCGCTCGCACGAGTGGCCGATCCGCTCGAATTACCGCGCGATTCAAGCGTATTGATGGATCCAGGCGCTCGAATCGCGCTGCCGGTCGGATCACCCTGCGGCCTCGACGGGACCCAGCGGGCCCCGGCGGACCTCGCTGCGCCTCAGCGGACCTCGTCGGCCAGGTTGGCCAGCACCTGGTCGTGGATCCGGTTCAGGCCCTTCGGGGCGAAGGTGCGCTCGAAGAAGCCGCCGATGCCGGTCGCGCCCTGCCAGGTGGCGGAAACGGTGACCTTGGTGCGGCCCTCGCCGGCGGCCCCGACCGTCCAGGTGATCACCATGCTGGAGTTGGCGTCCTTCTCCACCAGCTGGTCGGGCTTCGGCGCCGAGACGGTGAACAGGCAGTCCCGCACCCGCTTCTCGGTGGCCTGCAGCTTCCAGTGCACCTGGGTGCCCGCGCCGGTGCCGCCGACCCGGACCTCGTACTCGCTGTACTGCGCGGGCAACAGCTTCGGGCGGGTCACCTGGTAGTCGGCCAGCGCCTCGTACACCCGCTCGGGGGCGGCGTCGTAGACCCGCTCGGTGGTGGCCTGCACCTGTCCCATGACCTTGCTCTCCTCGTGTGGTGGGTCGCGCTCTCACCGGCAAGCCAATCACAGGGTCACGCCCGTGACGCGGCGGGATAGGGTGGCCGGTGTGCTCGATCTGGTGACGGCAGTGCGCTACGTCGACCCGCTGCGGGCCGGCGGCTCGGTACCCGGCGTGGTGGAGACCGACGACCTGGGAACGTACGTGGTCAAGTTCACCGGGGCCGCGCAGGGCCGCAAGGCGCTGGTCGCCGAGGTGATCGTCGGCGAGCTGGCCCGGCGGCTGGGGCTGCGGGTGCCGGAGCTGCGGCTGGTGGACTTCGACCCGGCCGTCGCCGCGGACGAACCGGACGCCGAGATCCAGGACATGCTCAAGGCCAGTTCCGGCCTCAACCTCGGGATGGACCTGCTGCCCGGGGCCCGGGACTTCCGGCCGGGGATGATCGCGGTGGACTCCGCCGAGGCCGGCCGGGTGGTCTGGCTGGACGCGCTCACCGGCAACGTCGACCGCACCGTGCACAACCCCAACCTGGTGGTCTGGCACGGGCGACTCTGGCTGATCGACAACGGCGCCGCGCTGATCTTCCACCACCGCTGGTCGGGGGCCGGCGCGGCGGTCGGCAAGCGGTACGACCTCAGCGCGCACGCGCTCGGCGGCTCGGCTCCGGACGTCGGGCTCGCGGACGAGGAACTCGGCCCGCTGGTCACCGTGCCGCTGCTGGAGGAGGTGCTGGCGCTGGTCCCGGACGAGTGGCTGGCCGACGAGCCCGGCTTCGACTCGGTGGACGCCGTCCGGCACGCGTACGTCACCCACCTGGCCGCCCGGGTGGTGCTCTCCGAGCAGTGGCTGCCGGAGGGCTTCGCCACGCCCGAGCAGCTGCGCGAGGCCGAGCGGCGGCAGGCGGCCCGGACCCGGGCCGGGCGGCCGGCCTGGCTGCAGGAGGTGCCGGACCTGCACGGCAAGCCGTCGGTGGAGACGGTCTGGGAGCACCACGTCGACGAGGGTTAGCGGAGGAGCGGCCGGGGACGGCCGGGCGGCGGGGCGCGGCGGCGGCCGAGCCGGTGGCCGCGGGATCGCCGCGAACGGCCGTCGGTCGCCGCGGGCTCAGCCGAGCGCGGGACGGATCCAGCCGACGTACTCGATCGCGGTACCGAGCAGCAGGCCGAAGCTCACCGCCGGGAACGCCACGTCCCCGGGCAGCCGCCGCAGCCGGACCACCAGGAACGCCAGGCCCAGCCCGAGCAGCGGGCCGGCCGCCAGCAGCAGGGCGAGGAGCAGCACCGCGCCCACCGAGCCACCGGCGGCCATGCCCATCACCGCGACCACCAGACCGGCGGTGCCGAGGGTGGCGAGCATCGGGGCGGCGAGCAGCAGCTGGACCGCGCCCAGGGCGAGCGCGATCCCGTTCCGCTTGCCGGGAAGGGCCGGTCGGACGAGGTCGGTCCGCCGGCCGGGGACGCTCCGCGCCATGCCGCTCAACTCCTGTGGTGGCTCCGCTGGGTACGGCTCCATCCTGGGCGGCGGGCGTGGCGGCGGCCTGAGTACGGGTACTCAAACGCGACCGGGGAGCGGGGCCCAGTGGCCCCGCTCCCCGGCTCGGCGATCAGGTGTCGTCGCGGTCAGCTGTCAGCGCGTCAGCGCCACCACTGGACCGCCTTCTCGGCGTTGATGACGCCCGCGCCGTAGAAGCCGTTGTCGTCCGCGCCGCCCTCACAGGTGGCCTTCCACTGGCCGGCGCCGCCGGGGTTGAAGACACCGGTCGGGCACGGGTGCGACTCGGCCTGGTTGGTCAGCATCTCGGTCAGCTCCTCCGGGCTGGCCCACGGGAAGGTGCTGGCGAGCAGGGCGAGCACACCGGTGGCGTGCGGGGAGGCCATCGAAGTGCCCTGCATGTAGCCGTACTTGCCACCGGGGATGGTGGACAGGATGCGGCCGTCCTTGTCCGGGGTGTCCGGGAGCTGGAAGCGGCGGTCGCCACCCGGCGCGGCGACGGTCACGACGCCCTTGCCGTAGCTGGAGTAGTACGCCTTGTCGCCGTTGACGCCCACCGAGGAAACGACGACGACGCCCGGCAGCTCGGTCGGCAGCGACAGGCAGTCGTTTCCGATCGGGCGGGTGCCGGGGGTGGTGTCGTCCGGGCTGGAGACGTCAGTGGTCTTGTGCGCCAGGTCGATGTTCTCGTTGCCCGCCGCGGCGACGTTGAGGACGCCCTTGCGCTGCGAGAACGCGACGGCCTTGCGGACGGCGGCGGTGATGGCCGCCTGGTCCTTGTCGTTCGGGCAGTTGAACATCCACGGGTCGACGTAGTAGCTGTTGTTGGTCACCTTGAACTGGTGCTCACCGGCCCAGACGAAGCCGCAGATGGCGTACTCCGGGTAGATGAACCCGCCGTCGTCGACGACCTTGACGGCGGCCAGCTTCACGTTCGGGGCGATGCCGACGATGCCCTTGCCGTTCTTGGCGGCGGCGATGGTGCCGGCCACGTGGGTGCCGTGGGCACCGTCGGGGCCCGGCTGCCAGGCCTTCCAGTCGGTGTTCGGCTTGCCGCCGTCGATGCAGGAGACCGACTGCGAGGCGTCCACGTTGGCGGCCAGGTCCTCGTGCGTGGCGTCGATGCCGGAGTCCAGGACGCCGACGGTGACGTTGCGGCTGCCGAGCGAGAGCTTGTGCGCCTTGTCGACACCGATCTGGCGCATGTCCCACTGGTTGGCCTCGAGCGGCTCCTGGCCGGGGGCGGGCGCGGTGGTGGGAGCGGGGGCGACCTCGGCCTTGCCCTGGTCGGCGGCCGTGATGCCCTTGGTACGGCTGGCGCCGACGGAGTCGACGCCCTTGGCCAGGCGCAGCTTCTCGGCGAACTTGGCGTCCGTCGAGCGGGCGATGACGACACCGATCTGCTCGTACGAGTAGACCACCGAGCCGCCGAGGCTCTTGACGGCCTGCTCGACCTTCTGCACCTGGCCGTGGTTGGCCTTGGTGTTGACGACGTAGCTGAGCAGCGGGCCCGGGGTCGGGTCGGCCGTGGGAGCCGCGACGGCGGTGCCGGCCGGGAGCGCGAGGGCGCCGGCGGTGGCGAGCACGAGGCCCACTGCCGCGTACCGGGTCCGGCTGATCCGAGGAACTCTCATTGGGGTTGGCCCTCCCGAGTCGTCGTGCGGCAGCTGCGGTTGGCAGGTGCACTGGGAATGACCGGACGCTAATGAATATTCGATGAGATGCGCAAGAGGTAGTCATCTAATCGTCACATCTAGCGCTACAAGCGGAGGTTGAGAGTTCGCAGGTCAACAAGGGAAACAGGGTCAAGAGTGTTAAAAAGTGATGGTTCGCCGACGTGCGACCAGCCGGTTCGGAAGTGCCGTCACCGGCCTTGACCGCGCCCTGCGGCAGCGCCGCGCCGGCGCCGCGCTGTCGCTACAATCCGTACAGCCGACGGGCGTTGTCACCGGCGACCGAGCACGTCAGCCGCTGCGCGTCGGCCGCCGCACACGCACCGTCGGCCTGCCACCGATTCAGCAGCTCCTGAATTCCGTACCGGAACTGACAGGTACCCACCAAGAAGAGTTCGGGTAGCCCGTAGGCGTCGGTGGAGAACAGCAATTTCCCGAACGGTGCCAGTTCCAGCATCTCGCCCAGCACCGCCGCCACCCGCGGGCCGGTGTAGGAGGCGGTCAGCCCGAGGTCGGTGAAGACCGTCGGGAACGCCTGGGCCAGCCAGGCGGCCTGGCGGTGGTACGGGTAGCAGTGCAGCAGCACCAGCGGGACGCCGCTGGGCTCGGCGGCGCGCACGAAGTCCGTCAGCAGGGACGGGTCGGCCCGGTGCAGGGTGAGGTCCGGATCGCCGAAGCCGGTGTGGAGTTGGAGGGGCAGCCCGAGCTCGGCGCAGACGTCCACGGCCGTCCAGAGCAGGTGATGCAGCAGGACCGGGTCGGTCAGCCGGCCGGGCCCGCCGCGCAGCCGGGCGCCGGCCGCGGCCACCACGGCCGTCCGGGCGGGCCGTTCGGCCGGGGCGGCCAGGCCGTGCCGGTAGGCGAGCACCGACTTGACCGCGACGGCCCCGCCGGCGGCGGCCGCCAGCGCCTGGGCGACGGCTCCGGGCCAGTCCTCGGCGCCGGCCGTCACCGTCTCGGCGACGGTCTCCAGCCGGACCACCTCGCGCACCGACGCCCCGGCGGCCGCGGCGAGTTCGGCCGACGACAGCAGCGGCAGGCCCGCGGCGGCGGTCAGCCCGGTGTCCACCAGACAGGTGTCCAGCCCGGCCGCGGCGAGCAGCCGGCGCGTCGCCTCGGCGGCGCCCACCGCCCGCCGCCGGGCCAGGTAGTCGGCGGCCGGGGCGTGCGCCGGCAGACCGAGCACCGGCGGGCACCAGCGCCGTACCGCGAGGCCGAGCGCGCTGTCGAAGGGCGAGCAGCCGGGCGCGGGCGGGCGGTCGGACTCGGTGAGCAGCCCGGCCAGGACGTCGTCGGCGAGCTCGGCCGCCACCACGCTGTGGCAGTGGTGGTCGACCAGCGCGGGCGACTCCGGCCGGGCCACCGGTCAGTACCGCCAGCGGGCGGCCGCGGCCACCTCCTCGGGCGTGGCCGCGGCGTACTGCTCCGCCTCGGCCCGGCGCACCGCCAGCACCGCCTGGTACAGCGGCTCGCCGAGCGCCTCGCGCAGCACCGCCGAGCCCTCGTACGCGGCCAGCGCCGCGGCCGGGCCCTCCGGCAGCCGGGGCACCGTGCCGGGCTCGGCGGCCGCCGGATCCCCGGTGAACTCCGGTGGCAGCGCCCGGCGTTGGTCCAGCCCGGCGAGACCGGTCGCGATCACCGCGCCGACGGCCAGGTACGGGTTGGCGCTCGCGTCGAAGCACTTGACCTCGGCGTTGGCCGCCGTGGCCCGCTCCCCGGTGGAGCCGGTCACCAGGCGCAGCGCGGCCTCGCGGTTCTCCAGGCCCCAGCACTGGTAGGCCCCGGCCCAGTGCGAGGGCACCAGCCGCAGGTACCCGGCCGGGCTGGAGCAGCCCAGCACCAGCAGCTCGGGCAGGGCGTCGAGCACCCCGGCGAGGAAGCCCTCGGCCTCGGCCGTCAGGCCGTACGGCCCGGAGCCGCCGTGGCCGAGGTTCCGCTCGCCCCGCCAGAGGCTGAGGTGCAGGTGGCCGCCGTTGCCGACCGCGCCCGCCTCGATCACCGGTGCGAAGGAGACTCGCAGGCCGTGCCGGGCGGAGACGGCCCGGACGGTGTGCCGGACCAGGACGGAGGTGTCCGCGGCGCCGACCGGGTCCTCGGGGGCGACCGAGACCTCGAACTGGCCCGGGGAGTACTCGGGGTGGATCTGCAGGACGGCGAGCCCCTGCTCGCCGAGGGCGCGCAGGACGTCCCGCAGGTAGTCGGAGAGGTCGGTGAGCCGGTGCATCCCGTACGCGGGGCCGTGCGTCGGGTACTGCGGCGCCTCCTGCGGGGACCCGGCGAGGGCCACCACCCACTCGACCTCGATGCCGGCCTTGAGGCTCAGCCCGCGCCCGACCGCCGCGGCCGCCATCCGCCGGGCGAACAGCCGCTGGCAGCCGGGGTGCGGGGCGCCGCCCTGGGTGTACCTGTCCCCCGGGGCCCAGGCCCAGCCGGGCTGGGCGGCCAGCGGGACGGCCCGCTCCACGTCGGGGTAGAGCCTGAGGTCCCCGGTGGGGCCGCCGACGGCCGGGCTGGTGGCCATCGCGTCGTCGGCGAGGAAGAGGTCGAAGCAGGGCGCGGTGCCGACGCCCCACTGCGCGGCGTGCGTCAGGCCGCCGAGCGGCACGGCCTTGACCCGGGTGATGCCCGCGTTGTCGACCCAGGTGACGGCCACCGCCTCGACGGCGGCCGTGCGCAGCCGGTCGGCGGCCTCCTGGGCGCGCGCGGCCCGCTCGGCGCGCGGGGGCAGCGCCACGGCGGCCGCGGAGCCGGCGGGGCCGAGCGGCTGGCCGGCGCCGGACGGCCGGGCGGGGCCGGGCCCGGTGGGGCCGACGGTGGCGGTTCCGGTGGTCATGCCACCATGCTGCCCCGCCGGTCGGGCCCCCGTAACTCCCCTATCGAGTGGTCCAAACGGAGGCCCGTCCACCCGTTCACCCGTTCGGGGTGAACCGGGCCGCCGGCTCCCCGCCGGCGATCACCCCGGTGGAAGCCGACCGCGGGGCCCGGGCGGTTTTCCGCCCACGCCCCCTTCCTACTGACCAGTAGCTTCGCTACAGTGGCCGGACGCACCACCGCCGGGCTTCGGGAGCCGCACCGGCGGGAGCCTGCGGTCGCCGTGTCTGCGGCGCCTGCGCGGTGCGCTTTCACCGGCCGGGGCCGCGAACCGCGGCGGCCGGGTTCCTCCTCGTATCAGAGCCGCTTCCTTCACCTTCGAGCGCCTGAGCACCACGGCACACCCGCGGATCGGCCGGAGCGGACCGGCCGCCGTCCGGGTTCGCCGCACCCCGTCATCTCCCCAAGCCCCCGCGCGTGGACCCTCCTCCGGCGGCGGCCGCCCCCGGCGTGCGGGCGCGGCGGCCCGCCCGCCGGAGCACGCGCGGGCCCTTCATGACTAGGAGTCAGGACAGATGGAGCGTCCCTTCCCCACCGTCGCGGTCGTCGGCCTCGGCACGATGGGTGCCGGCGTCGCGGTGGCGGTCGCCAAGAGCGGCCGCCGGGTGATCGGCATCGAGGCCACCGAGGACTCGGCCGCCCGGGCGCTGGCCCGGATCGAGGAGGCGACCGCGCACGCGGTCGACCGGGAGCGGCTCACCGCCGAGGAACGCACCGGGCTGCTGGC
Source organism: Kitasatospora sp. NPDC086791 (assembly GCF_040685975.1). NCBI lineage: Bacteria > Bacillati > Actinomycetota > Actinomycetes > Kitasatosporales > Streptomycetaceae > Kitasatospora > Kitasatospora sp. NPDC086791. The sequence goes on from NZ_JBFBOC010000010.1 coordinate 34,637, forward strand.
CCGGATCTCGGTCGGGCACGAGCTGGCGGCCGCCGCCGGCGCGGACCTGGTGATCGAGGAGGTGCCCGAGCAGCTGGAGCTGAAGCGGGAGGTCTTCGCCGAGCTGGACCGGATCTGCCCGGAGACCACCGTGCTGGCCACCGGCACCACCGCCCTCTCGGTGACCCGGATCGCCGCCGCGACCGCCCGTCCGGAGCGGGTGCTGGGCCTGCACTTCTTCAACCCGGTGCACACCATGAAGCTGGTCGAGGTGGTCCGCACCGTGCTGACCTCCCCGCGGACCGCCGAGGACGCCGCCACCTTCGCCCGGGACCTGGGCAAGGAGCCGGTGGCGGCCGGCGACCGGGCCGGTTTCGTGGTGAACGGCCTGCTGTTCGCGTACCTGAACCAGGCCGCCGCGATGTACGAGTCCAAGTACGCCTCGCGGGAGGACATCGACGCCGCGATGCGGCTCGGCTGCGGCCTGCCGATGGGCCCGCTGGCGCTGCTCGACCTGATCGGCGTCGACACCGCGCGGACCGTCCTGGAGGCGATGTACGAGCAGTCCCGGGACCGCCTGCACGCCCCCGCCCCGATCCTCGGCCAGCTGGTCTCGGCCGGGCTGCTGGGCCGCAAGACCGGCCGCGGCTTCTACACCTACGAGGCGCCGGGCTCGTCCCGGGCCGTGGACGCGGCCACCGGGCCGGCCCTGCCGAAGGTGCCGGGCCGCGCGGTCCGCACCGTCGGCGTCTGCGGCTCGGGCACCATGGCCACCGGCATCGCCGAGGTCTTCGCCAAGGCCGGGCGCCCGGTGCTGCTGGCCGCCCGCAGCCAGGAGAAGGCCGACCGGGCGAAGGCGCAGCTGGCCAGGTCGCTGGAGCGCTCGGTCGCCAAGGGCCGGATGTCCGCCGAGCAGCGGGACGCCGCGCTGGCCCTGGTCACCCCGGTCGGCCAGTACACCGAACTGGCCGAGGTCGACCTGGTGGTCGAGGCGGTGGCCGAGGACCTGGCGGTCAAGCGGGAGCTGTTCGCGACCCTGGACAAGATCGTCAAGCCGGGTGCGGTGCTCGCCACCACCACCTCCTCGCTGCCGGTGATCAGCTGCGCGACCGCCACCTCGCGGCCGCAGGACGTGATCGGCATGCACTTCTTCAACCCGGCCCCGGCCATGAAGCTGGTCGAGGTGGTCTCGACCGTGCTGACCGCGCCGGACGTCACCGCGACCGTGCTGGAGCTGACCGCCGCGGTCCGCAAGCACCCGGTGGAGTGCGGGGACCGGGCCGGGTTCATCGTCAACGCGCTGCTCTTCCCCTACCTGAACGACGCGGTGCGGATGCTGCAGGAGCACTACGCGACGGTGGACGACATCGACACCGCGATGAAGCTCGGCTGCGGCTACCCGATGGGCCCGTTCGAGCTGCTGGACGTGGTCGGCCTGGACGTCTCGCTGACCATCGAGCAGGTGCTGCACCAGGAGTTCCGCGAGCCCGGCCTGGCCGCCGCGCCGCTGCTGGAGCACCTGGTCGCGGCGGGCTGCCTGGGCCGCAAGACCGGCCGCGGCTTCCGCGACCACGCGCGCCGGTGACCACGCCCCAGCCCGGGGGCGGCCCGCACCCGGCCGGCCCGCCCGCCGGGCCCCCTCCGTACGGCGGCGCGGCCCGCGGCAACGGTGCGGCGCAGCACGGCGTCCCGCCCGGGACCAGGCCCGGCTGGAGCGCGGGGACGGTGTCCTCGCGCTGGCCCCGGCCGGCCGTGACCGGCCCGGTCGCGCCGGTGCGCCGGGGAAGGCCCGCGGCCGTGCCCCCGGGGCCGTGTAGCGTTCCGGACATGGATCGGGTTCAGTCAGCCTCCCCGCAGCACCGCGCCGGTTCGCCCGGCACCGCCCGGACGACCCCCTCGACCGGGGGCACCGGGCCGGAGGGCGGCCCGGGCAGCCGCCGGGCGGCGGCGCAGCGCCAGCAGATGCGTCAGGACCTGGCCACGGCCGCGATGGAGCTGTTCGCCTCGCAGGGCTACGAGGAGACCACGGTCGACCAGATCGCGGCCGCCGCCGGGGTCGCCCGGCGCACCTTCTTCCGGTACTTCCGGTCGAAGGAGGAGGCGATCTTCCCGGACCACGACGACACCCTGGTCCGGGTGGCCGACCTGCTGGCCAGCGCCGAGCCGGAGGAGCACCCGCTGGACGTGGTCTGCCGCGGCATCAAGGAGGTGCTGCGGATGTACGCCTCCACCCCGGGGGTGTCGGTCGCGCGGTACCAGCTGATCCGCCAGGTCCCGGCGCTGCGGGAGCGGGAGATCGCCGTGGTGGCCCGCTACGAGCGGCTGTTCACCCGGTACCTGCTGGGCCGGTTCGACACCGGCGAGTCCATCCCGTCCGGCTGGCAGCGCGGCGGCGAGGACGACCCGATGCTGGCCGAGGTGTCGGCGGCGGCGGTCGTCGCGGCGCACAACCACGTGCTGCGGCGCTGGCTGCGGGCCGGCGGCCGGGGGGACGTGGAGGCGCAGCTGGACCACTCCTTCGAGGTGATCCGGCGGACCTTCTGGGCGGCCAGCGCCCCGGGTGCCAGACGACGGGGGTCCGTTGTGGCACCCGGTGCCAGTGGGGCACCTGGGGACGTGGTGGCGGAGAGCGCACTGAGTGCCAGCCCCGGAGGTGAGGTACTCATCACAGTCGCTCGGACGGACGCCCCGCTGGACGTGGTGGTGGACAGCATCCGGGCCGCACTGAGCGGCGCCCGGGAGTCATAGGCCCAGCATTTACGCAGGTCAGAGCAGTATCGAAGGCCCGCGCCGATTCGTCGGCGCGGGCCTTCGACTTGCCTCCGCAACGCGCGTCACGCGCCGTTTCGGCCCGTTTCGAGCCCTCGGAATTCCTGACACCCGGTGTCTTTACGAGTGGCACAGGGTGCCACTACCTTGTTACCCACCAGTCGCGGCGCCGCGGCTCCCCACCCGGCGCGCCGTCGTCCGGTGTTCCCACACCCCGGGAGCAGTGCCAGCACGGCCCGGTCCACCCCGGGCGACCAGCCTGACCCACCCACCACCCATCTCAGCGAAGCCGGTGTCCGCTCCCGGCTCCCCCAGACGCCCTGTGACCCTCGCACAGGTACGCCTTCGGAGGCAGCCATGCAGGAAATCCTCGACGCGATCCTCAGCACCGACAGCACGTCGGCGGACTTCGCAGCGATCAAGCTCCCCGAGTCCTACCGGGCGGTGACGCTCCACAAGGACGAGGAGCAGATGTTCGCGGGCCTCGACAGCCGCGACAAGGACCCCCGCAAGTCCCTTCACCTCGACGAGGTCGCCCTGCCCGAGCTGGGCCCCGGCGAGGCCCTGGTCGCCGTCATGGCCAGCTCGGTGAACTACAACACCGTGTGGAGCTCGATCTTCGAGCCGGTCTCCACCTTCGGCTTCCTGGAGCGCTACGGCCGGCTGTCGCCGCTCACCAAGCGCCACGACCTGCCGTACCACGTCCTGGGCTCGGACCTGGCCGGCGTGGTGCTGCGCACCGGTGCCGGCGTCAACGCCTGGCAGCCCGGCGACGAGGTCGTCGCGCACTGCCTCTCGGTCGAGCTGGAGTCCCCGGACGGCCACAACGACACGATGATGGACCCGGAGCAGCGGATCTGGGGCTTCGAGACCAACTTCGGCGGCCTGGCCCAGATCGCGCTGGTGAAGACCAACCAGCTGCTGCCCAAGCCGAAGCACCTCACCTGGGAGGAGGCCGCCTCCCCCGGCCTGGTCAACTCCACCGCCTACCGCCAGCTGGTCTCGCGCAACGGCGCCGGAATGAAGCAGGGCGACAACGTGCTGATCTGGGGCGCCAGCGGCGGCCTCGGCTCGTACGCCACCCAGTACGCCCTGGCCGGCGGCGCCACCCCGATCTGCGTGGTCTCCAGCGAGGCCAAGGCGGACATCTGCCGCGCCATGGGCGCCGAGGCGATCATCGACCGCTCCGCCGAGGGCTACCGGTTCTGGAAGGACGAGAACAACCAGGACCCGCGCGAGTGGAAGCGCCTGGGTTCCAGGATCCGCGAGTTCACCGGCGGCGAGGACGTGGACATCGTCTTCGAGCACCCGGGCCGCGAGACCTTCGGCGCCTCGGTCTACGTCACCCGCAAGGGCGGCACCATCGTCACCTGCGCCTCCACCTCCGGCTTCATGCACCAGTACGACAACCGCTACCTGTGGATGTCGCTCAAGCGCATCGTCGGCTCGCACTTCGCCAACTACCGCGAGGCCTTCGAGGCCAACCGCCTGGTCGCCAAGGGCAAGATCCACCCGACCCTGTCCAAGGTCTACTCCCTGGAGGAGACCGGCCAGGCCGCCCTCGACGTGCACCGGAACAAGCACCAGGGCAAGGTCGGCGTGCTCTGCCTGGCCCCCGAGGAGGGCCTCGGCGTGCGCGACCGGGAGCTGCGCGAGAAGCACCTGCCCGCCATCAACCGCTTCCGGAACGTGTGAGACCGATCCGATGACCGAGCCCCAGAAGCGCGACCGGCCCTGGCTGATGCGCACCTACGCCGGCCACTCCACCGCGAGCGACTCCAACGCGCTCTACCGGCGGAACCTGGCGAAGGGTCAGACCGGTCTGTCCGTCGCCTTCGACCTGCCGACCCAGACCGGCTACGACTCCGACCACATCCTCGCCCGCGGCGAGGTGGGCCGGGTCGGCGTCCCGGTCGGCCACGTCGGCGACATGCGCACCCTGTTCGACGGCATCCCGCTCGAACAGACCAACACCTCCATGACGATCAACGCCACCGCGATGTGGCTGCTGGCGCTCTACCAGGTGGTCGCCGAGGAGCAGGGCGCCGACGTCGCCAAGCTCACCGGCACCACCCAGAACGACATCGTCAAGGAGTACCTGTCGCGCGGGACGCACGTCTTCCCGCCCGGCCCGTCGGTGCGGCTGATCACCGACATGATCGCCTACACGGTCGGCAACATCCCCAAGTGGAACCCGATCAACATCTGCAGCTACCACCTGCAGGAGGCCGGGGCCACGCCCGTCCAGGAGATCGCCTACGCGATGTGCACCGCCATCTCGGTGCTCGACGCCGTCCGCGACTCCGGCCAGGTGCCCGCCGAGCGGATGGGCGACGTGGTCGCCCGGATCTCCTTCTTCGTGAACGCCGGCGTGCGCTTCGTCGAGGAGATGTGCAAGATGCGCGCCTTCGCCCGGCTCTGGGAGAAGGTCACCCTGGAGCGCTACGGCGTGACGGACCCGAAGCAGCGCCGCTTCCGCTACGGCGTCCAGGTCAACTCCCTCGGCCTGACCGAGGCCCAGCCGGAGAACAACGTCCAGCGGATCGTCCTGGAGATGCTGGCCGTCACCCTCTCCAAGGACGCCCGCGCCCGCGCCGTCCAGCTGCCCGCCTGGAACGAGGCGCTCGGCCTGCCCCGCCCGTGGGACCAGCAGTGGTCGCTGCGGATCCAGCAGGTGCTGGCGTACGAGTCGGACCTGCTGGAGTACGGCGACCTCTTCAACGGCTCCGAGGTGATCGAGGCCAAGACCGCCGCGCTGCTGGCCGGCGCGGAGGCGGAGATCGCCAAGGTGCTGGAGATGGGCGGGGTGATCCCGGCCGTCGAGTCCGGCTACCTGAAGTCCAACCTGGTCTCCTCGCACGCCGCCCGCCGGGCCCGGATCGAGTCCGGCGAGGACAAGATCGTCGGGGTCAACTGCTTCGACACCACCGAGCCGAGCCCGCTCACCGCCGACCTCGACACCGCGATCATGGTGGTCGACCCGGCCTCCGAGCGCTCCGTGCTCGCCGCCCTGGAGGCCTGGCGCGGACAGCGCGACGAGGCCGCCGCCCAGGAGGCGCTGGCCGAGCTCAAGACCGTCGCCGCCACCGCGGCCAACCTGATGCCGGCCACGCTCGCCTGCGCCCGGGCCGGCGTCACCACCGGCGAGTGGTCCTTCGCCCTGCGCGAGGTCTTCGGCGAGTACCGCGCCCCCACCGGCGTCGGCGGCGCACCCGTCGCGGTCGCCGCCGAGCCCGGCGGGGAGCTGGAGCAGGTCCGCGCCGCGGTCGCCGCGACCGCCGCGGAGCTGGGGGCCGGCAAGCTGCGCCTGCTGGTCGGCAAGCCCGGCCTGGACGGGCACTCCAACGGCGCCGAGCAGATCGCCGTCCGGGCCCGCGACGCCGGGTTCGAGGTGGTCTACCAGGGGATCCGGCTGACCCCGGAACAGATCGTCTCCGCGGCCGTCGCGGAGGACGTCCACTGCGTGGGCCTGTCGATCCTCTCCGGCGCGCACTGCGAGCTGGTGCCCGACGTCCTCGAGCGCCTGGACCGCGCCGGGGTGCAGGATGTCCCGGTGATCGTGGGTGGCATCATCCCGGCAGCGGACGGCGAGGCCCTCAAGGCCGCCGGCGTCGCCGCCGTGTTCACCCCGAAGGACTTCGGCATCACCACCATCATCGGCCGGATCGTGGACGAGATCCGGCTGGCCAACAAGCTCCAGCCGTGGACGCCCGCACCGACCGCGGCCACGAACTGACCAGCTGACCAGCTGACCACTGGGAAGGGACCGAACCACCCTCATGAGCAACTCTCAGCCCGCCGGCGTCAACCGCCTGCGCCCGCGCCGCTCCTGCCTCGCCGTACCGGGCAGCAACCCGCGCTTCCTGGAGAAGGCCCAGGGCCTCCCGGCCGACCAGGTCTTCCTCGACCTGGAGGACGCCTGCGCCCCGCTGGTCAAGGAGAGCGCCCGCCACACCATCGTCGACGCCCTGAACAACGGCGACTGGGGCACCAAGACCAAGGTCGTCCGGGTCAACGACTGGACCACCCACTGGACCTACCGCGACGTGATCACCGTGGTCGAGGGCGCCGGCCCCAACCTCGACTGCATCATGCTGCCCAAGGTCCAGGACGCCGAGCAGGTCAGGGCGCTCGACCTGCTGCTCACCCAGATCGAGAAGACCATGGGCTTCGAGGTCGGCAAGATCGGCATCGAGGCGCAGATCGAGAACGCCAAGGGCCTGATCAACGTCGATGCCATCGCCGAGGCCTCGCCCCGGCTGGAGACCATCATCTTCGGCCCCGCCGACTTCATGGCCTCCATCAACATGAAGTCCCTGGTCGTCGGCGAGCAGCCGCCCGGCTACCCGGCCGACGCCTACCACTACATCCTGATGCGCATCCTGATGGCCGCCCGCGCCAACGACCTGCAGGCGATCGACGGCCCGTACCTGCAGATCCGCAACCAGGAGGGCTACCGCGAGGTCGCCGGCCGCTCCGCCGCCCTCGGCTTCGACGGCAAGTGGGTGCTCCACCCGGACCAGGTCGCCGCCGCGAACGAGATCTACTCGCCCTCCCAGGAGGACTACGACCACGCCGAGCTGATCCTCGACGCGTACGACTACTGCACCTCCGAGGCGGGCGGCGCCAAGGGCTCCGCGATGCTCGGCGACGAGATGATCGACGAGGCCAGCCGCAAGATGGCCCTGGTCATCGCCGGCAAGGGCCGGGCCGCGGGCATGGAGCGCACCACCAAGTTCGAGATCCCGGAAAGCTGAGGGCCTGAGCGATGCAGTTCGGACGCACCTACGAGGAGTTCGAGGTCGGCGCGGTCTACAAGCACTGGCCCGGCAAGACCGTCACCGAGTACGACGACCACCTCTTCTGCCTGCTCACCATGAACCACCACCCGCTCCACATGGACACCAACTATGCGGAGAACACGACGGACTTCGGCAAGAACGTCGTGGTGGGCAACTACATCTACTCGCTGCTGCTCGGCATGTCCGTCCCGGACGTCTCCGGCAAGGCGATCGCCAACCTGGAGATCGAGTCGCTGCGCCACGTCGCGCCGACCTTCCACGGCGACACCATCTACGGCGAGACCACCGTGCTCGACAAGTGGCCGTCCAAGTCCAAGGACGACCGCGGCATCGTCCACGTCGAGACCAAGGGGTACAAGCAGGACGGCACCGTCGTCTGCGTCTTCCGCCGCAAGGTGATGGTGCCGACCGAGACGTACATCAAGGAGCGCGGCGGCGAGCAGCCCGGCCGCCCGACCCCGCTCTCCTGATCGCTCTCCCGATCCCTCCCCTCCCGATGGAGACCCCGGACGGGGCAGGCCGCCGTCATCGGCCGGCCCCCACCCGGTAACGGGGGCCCTGCTGCCGCAGCCACGCCGGCAGGGCCCCCGCAATCCCCCCCCCCCGCCCTCTTAGACCTTTCCGGAGCCGCACGATGGGACGCCTCGCACAGACCGACGGCCTCACCGAGATCCAGCGGGACATCCTCGCCACCGTGCGGGATTTCGTCGACAAGGAGATCATTCCGGTCGCGACCGAGCTGGAGCACAAGGACGAGTACCCGACCGCCATCGTCGAGGGCATGAAGCAGCTCGGCCTCTTCGGCCTGACCATCCCCGAGGAGTTCGGCGGCCTCGGCGAGTCGCTGCTCACCTACGCCCTGGTGGTCGAGGAGATCGCCCGCGGCTGGATGTCGGTCTCCGGCATCGTCAACACCCACTTCATCGTGGCGCACATGATCAACGCCCACGGCACCCAGGAGCAGAAGGACTACTTCCTGCCGAAGATGGCCGCCGGCGAGATCCGCGGCGCCTTCTCGATGTCCGAGCCCGGCCTCGGCTCCGACGTCTCGGCCATCTCCACCAAGGCGGTCAAGGACGACGGGGGGGAGTTCTACGTCCTCAACGGCCAGAAGATGTGGCTCACCAACGGCGGCACCTCCACCCTCGTCGCGGTCCTCTGCAAGACCGACGAGGGCGGCAGCTCCCCGTACAAGAACATGACCACCTTCCTGATCGAGAAGGCGGCCGGTTTCGGCCCGAACCCCGAGGTCCCCGGCCTGACCGTGCCCGGCAAGATCGAGAAGATGGGCTACAAGGGCGTCGACACCACCGAGCTGGTGCTGCAGGACGTCCGGATCCCGGCCGACCGGATCCTCGGCGGCGTCCCGGGCCGCGGCTTCTACCAGATGATGGACGGTGTCGAGGTCGGCCGCGTGAACGTCGCCGCCCGCGGCTGCGGCGTCGCCCGCCGCGCCTTCGAGCTGGGCATCTCCTACGCCCAGCAGCGCTCCACCTTCGGCAAGAAGATCGCCGAGCACCAGGCCATCCAGTTCAAGCTCGCCGAGATGGCCACCAAGGTCGAGGCCGCCCACCAGATGATGGTCATGGCCGCCCGCAAGAAGGACGGCGGCGAGCGCAACGACCTCGAAGCCGGCATGGCCAAGTACCTCGCCTCCGAGTACTGCAAGGAGGTCGTCGAGGACGCCTTCCGCATCCACGGCGGCTACGGCTTCTCCAAGGAGTACGAGATCGAGCGCCTCTACCGCGAGGCCCCGATGCTGCTCATCGGTGAAGGTACTGCGGAGATCCAGAAGATGATCGTCGGACGCCGGCTCCTGGAGGAGTACCGGATCGCCGAGTGATCCCCGGGACTCCCGCCGGCGGACCGCGCCGCCGGGAGTCCCCCTCGAACCGCCGGTCGACGGGCGTGCGGGCCCGTCCCGGCGGAGCGCCGTGCCCCGTCACGGGCCCGGCCTGGTCCGCCTGGGTCCGGCACGGCCCTCCGGAAGCGGCCGCAGGGCGTACAGCTGCGACAACGCGCCCTGCGGCCGCTTCCGCACACCCGCTTCACGCCGTCACGGCCGTTTCCCCGGTGGGGCTCCGTCGGCGTAACGGTTGAGACAAGTCTCACCAGCGCTGTCGGGTCCCTTGGGAACCGGACCGGGGCGAGCTACGGTCGTAGAGGCGGGACGCGCACACGCGCTCCCACCGGACACATGAACGAGCAGGCGGGTTGCCCACCCACCGTGTGCTCCCGATAGCATCCACCGGGACAGCAAGCCGTCCCTCTATTACCGATCCCGCGGTGGCCCCCGTCCAGCGGCCATGATCCCCCGCGACAAAGGTCTTCGATGCCCATCAGCCCGTCCCCTCACCACTCCGTCACGGACCGCGATGCCCTCGCACCCACGACGGCCGGTCGGCGACCCCGTGTGACCATCGCGCGCGGAGCCACCCCCTGGTTCGTCCCCACCCTCGCCACGGCCGCCGTGACCACCGCGCTCACCCGGCGCAGCGGCAAGTGGGCCCTGGCGGCGGTACCGGCCTGTGCGCTCAGCGCGGGCATGCTGTGGTTCTTCCGCGACCCCGAGCGTGAGATCGGCACGGGCAGAGTGATCTCCCCCGCCGACGGCGTGGTGCAGAGCATCGACGCCTGGCCGGACGGCCGCACCCGGGTCGCGATCTTCATGAACCCGCTCAACGTCCACGTCAACCGCGCGCCCCTGCCGGGCACGGTGACGTCGGTCGAGCACGTCGCGGGCGGCTTCGTCCCCGCGTTCAACAAGGACAGCGACCAGAACGAGCGGGTCGTCTGGCACTTCGACACCGAGCTCGGCGACATCGAGATGGTCCAGATCGCGGGGGCCGTGGCCCGCCGCATCGTGCCGTACGTGGCCGCCGGAACCAAGGTCGAGCAGGGCGACCGGATCGGCTTGATCCGATTCGGATCCCGGGTCGACACCTACCTGCCGGCCGGCGTCGAGGTCGGCGTCGAGGTCGGCCAGAAGACCACAGCCGGGGTGACGCGCCTTGACCGTGACTGATCCTGAGACAATCGTCGGCCTGGACGACGAGGAGACGGCCCTGCGCCGCCGCCGCTGGGCGCGCGACCGCGAGCTGCGCGCCCCGCGCTCTCCCCAGCACCTGTCCACCGCCGACTTCCTGACCCTGGGGAACGCCGTCTGCGGCTTCCTGGCGATCTACTCGATCACCACCGGGGTCCTCGTCCCGCACATCACCAACCCGGACGCCGCTCCGGACCGGCACAGCGCCGCCACCGCGGTCACACTGCTGCTGATCGGCTCGATGTGCGACCTCTTCGACGGCCTCGTGGCGCGCAAGCTGCGCTCCTCCGCCCTCGGAGCCGAACTGGACAACCTGGCGGACCTGATCAGCTTCGGCATCGCGCCGGCCTACTTCGTCGCGGTCTGGGGCATGGTCTCCCAGGGCTCCAACAGCAAGCTGTCGGCGCTCATCGCGATCACCGTGCTGCTCGCGGTCGTGCTGCGGCTGGCCCGCTTCTCGGCCGTCAAGATGCGACCCGGGGTGTTCCAGGGCATGCCCTGCCCGATGGGCGCGATGACGGTCATCGCCATCGTGCTGCTCGACCCGCCGTTCCTGCCCGGTCTGCTCGCCATCTTCGGCGCCGCGTACCTGATGGTCAGCCGGATCGAGTACCCGAAGCCGCAGGGGCTGCTGGCCACCGCCACGCTCTGCTGGATCGTGGTCTCCATCGGCTGCCTGGCCGCCTGGGCCACCGGCCTGCCGGGCGGCGACGCGCTGATGCACGTCGGTGCCTTCGCCCAGATCACGCTCGCGGCGATGGCGCCACTGCTGGTCATCCGCCGCAAGGTGGGCCAGAAGGTCGGCGACGTCCGCGCCCGCCGGGCGGAGTCGCGGCTCGGCTGAGGACGCCCGTACGCCGTACACGACGGAGGGCCCGGAACCGATGATCGGTTCCGGGCCCTCCGTCGTGCGCCGTGCGCGTCGTGTGCGGGCGCGCGTCGTGTGCCGTGCGCGTCGGACTCCCGGTTCCGCGCGGAGCCGCGGCCGCCGGTGGCTACGCGCCGCCGGTGTGGACGCTGAAGGCCGAGCGGCGGGCCGCCCGGGCCACCGCTGGATCCGGGTGCACCCCGGAGACCGCCGTCAGCACCGAGGCCGCCCGCGGGTGCCCGGACTGCCGGGCCCGGGCGAACAGCCGCACCGGGTCGCCGGCCGAGGCGCCCTCCACGTGGCCCACCAGCAGCTCCGTCTCGCCGTGGTCGAGCACCGCCGCCGCCGTGTCCACCCAGAGCCAGGCCGCGTCGTCCGCGCCCAGCACGTCCGCCGGGGAGACCCCCTCGTCCGCGCGCTCCGCCAGCCACAGCAGCGCGTACGGGCGCAGCACCGGCTCGTCCACCGCAGCCCGCACCGCCTGCTCGGCCGGTCCGCCGGCCACCCGCAGCGCCTCGAAGGCCAGCCCGCGCACCAGCGCGTCGTCGCCCTGCGCCGCGTCCAGCAGCTCGGCCACCGCCCGGTCCGCCGGACGGGCCGCGACCCAGGCGCGGTACTCGGCGCGGGCCGGGCCCGGCGAGTAGTCCGCGCAGGCGTTCAGCAGCTCGAAGGCGCTCTGCTCGATGTGCCCGGCCGCGGTCTGGGCGACCGTGCAGATCTCCTCCAGCTTCGCCCGCACCGCCCAGTGGCCGAGCGGCGAGAGCTCCGCGGCGTCGTTCCTGCGGGTCAGGGCGCCCACCGCGGCGAGGCCGTCCAGCATCCAGTCCAGCACGGCGGCCACGTCCGAGGGCGCGGCCGGGGTGTCGATCTGCGGCTCCCGGCAGGTGCCGCGGACCGCCGACACCGCCGAGGCGGCGTGCGGCACCGGCGACAGGCCCGGACCGCCGGCCCCGCCGCCGACCCGGCGCTCGTCCAAGCCGCGGCGCAGCAGCTCCAGCAGCTCGCTCTCGGCGACCGGGCCGTCCACCAGGTGCAGGAAGGAGAGCAGCTGCGGGGCCTGGTCCACGGCCTGCCCGGCCAGCACGGCGAACACCCCGCGCAGCGCGGCGGGCGGCACCGGGGCAAGCAGCGTCCAGGCGTCGAACAGGGCCGACCAGCCGCGCACCACGGCCTCGTCGTCGTGCTCCCAGGCGTGCAGGCGCCAGCCCGGGCCGGCCCCGGTGTCCCGGGCCTCCACCAGGCCGGACAGGAGCGCCTGCCCCCAGGCCTTGGTGGCGGCGCCGAGCGTCATGGCCAGCGCGCGGCCGGCCGCCCGGGCGTCCTCCGGCAGCAGTTCGCCGCGCTTGTCGACCTCCTCCAGCTCGCCGGCCCAGCGGGCGATCCGGACGGCGTCCACCAGCATCCGGCGGGCCAGCGGCGCCAGCTCGGCCGGCGCGGGGAAGCCCTCGGGCACCGGAACCCGGCCCCGCCCGGGCGCCGGAGCGGGCCCTCGTCGTCGGGGTACGCCGTTACGGGGTACAGCCGCCCCGCTCGGCCTGCCACCGGCTGGCCGGTGGGCCGTACCGGGGAGACGGGTCACCGTCGCACCGGTACCGATCGGAGGCGGGAGCGGGGCATCACGGTCGCGCGGATTCCGAGACGTCACGTCGAGCAGTCTTCCCCTTGTACCGGCCTTCTGTCACATCCGGTTGTCCGTACGACCGGACGACCGGTGGCGGCACCTCCGCAAGATCGGGCAACAGAGGCAAACCGCCTGGCCGGAAACGTGTGGCCTGCTCATGCCAGGTGAGCCGGAGCGGTCGCTGGGGCCGTTCGAGCGGCTACGGAACGTGAGGAAGCGGGGTGGCGGCCGGGGCCACATGGTGCCCCTGACTGGAGCTCAGCCGCCGCGGGCGGCCTCGGTGCCGTCGGCGTCCGGGGGGACTGTCCAGCCCGGATCCGGACGGATGGCGGGCGGGCCGAGCCGGTCCCGGGGAGCCGGACGTCGGCGGGGCCGACTTCCGGTGCCTGTGGCGGGGCGGGCCTGGACGGCAGAGAAGGGGGGAACGAGCCCGGGCGTCAGAGGAGGGGGGTGAGCCAGCGGCGGAGGAGTTCGGTGTAGCGGTCGGGGTCGGAGTTCCAGAGGGTGCCGTGGTCCGCGCCCGGGAACACCTGGAGGTTGACCACGTCGGGGCGGGCGGCGGCGAGGCGTTCGGCGCTGCGGAACGGCGAGACCCGGTCGGCGGGACTGTGCAGGAGGAGGGTGGGGACGCGCAGGTCGGCGCCCTCGGCGAGGCGGGAGAAGTCGGCGAGGTCGATGCCGGTGCGGCCCCGGGCGGCGAGCGCCCCGAGGTCGGCGGCGGTGCCGCGGAAGCCCAGGCGTTCGGCGTCGCGGCGGGCGGCGGCCGGCAGGTCGAGGACCGGCGAGTCGAGGATCAGGCCGCTGACGGCGTGGGATCGGTCGGAGCGGGCCGCGGTCCGCAGGACCGTCGTGGCGCCGACCGACCAGCCGTAGAGGATCACCCGGCTCGCGCCGGTGTCGAGCGCCAGCCGGACCGCCGCCTCGACGTCGCGCCACTCGGTCTCGCCGAAGTGGCTGTACCCGTCCGGGGAGGCGGGGGCGCCCTCGTCGCCGCGGTAGGTGACGGCCAGGGCGGGCAGGGTGAGGCGGTCGAGGACGGGCAGCACCGGGAGGGTCTGCTGGCGGTCCGCCTCCGGGCCGTGCACCAGGATCACCCAGGTGCCGCGTTTGCCGTCCAGGTACCAGGCGGGGAGGGCGCCGAGCTCGCCGTCCGCGGCGGTCTCGGTGTAGGCGAGGCCGAGGGCCCGGGTGGGGTCGCCGAGGTGGACGCGGGGGGTGAAACGGACCGCGGTGCCGGGAGCGAGGGTGCCCCGGTCGGCGCGGACCAGCCGACGGGTGACGCCCTGCTCGTCGCTGTGCAGGACCTCCTCGACGACGGCGTGACCGCCGTCCTCCCACTCGACCGCCCAGCGACCGGGGTTCAGGCTCTCGGGGCTGCTGGTGAAGGTGATCCACCCGGCGCCGAGACTGCGGACCAGGACCGGCCCGGACTCCTGGACGACGGTCACCGGACGGACCATCCGCTCGGAGGCCCGGCGGCCGATCACCAGGACGGCGGCACCGGCTCCGACGGCGGCGGCCGCCACGACGGCAGCGGTTCCCCAGCGCATATCGTTCCCCGCTCTGTTGGTCTCGGACCGGACGGTGGTCGTACACCAGTCCACCGGCGCCCCGCCCGCCCGGCCACCGGGCTGGCCCGTCCGGGTCACCCTCCCCGCGGCGCGTGCCACCGCGCGGCGGGGGCGGACCGGGGCGCGGCCCCGGCGCCCGGACGCACGGAGCGGCCGGGCGCCGGGGCGGTGCCGCGCCGGGTGACCCCACGGGCCGTCAGCCGGTGTCGCGTGTGACCAACCCCTCCGTGACCTCGGTTGACTCCCGGTTCGGCCGCGTGATGGGATCCTGGGGCCAATCGGAGGCATGGAGAGGAAGCCGGTGCGAGTCCGGCGCGGTCCCGCCACTGTCACCGGGGAGCACACTCGGAATTCCCTCCTTGCCCGCCGACGGCCGGGAGGGGCCACGGCGGGCCGTCAGAAGCCGCTGGAAGGCTCCGGAGGTGCGTCCGACCCGGAAGCCAGGAGACTCTCGCCCCCGCTACGTCGATCCAGGGCGCGGACCCTGAGTGAGGACACGCACGCGATGCAGGCTGCCCCGCCCCGCCGGACCCCGAGCGGCCGTCCCGTGCACGGCCTTCCGGCGCACGCTCTGCCCGGGCCCGGCCTTCCGGCGCGG
The DNA here is from genome assembly GCF_040685975.1 of Kitasatospora sp. NPDC086791. NCBI lineage: Bacteria > Bacillati > Actinomycetota > Actinomycetes > Kitasatosporales > Streptomycetaceae > Kitasatospora > Kitasatospora sp. NPDC086791. Next base: position 49,891 of record NZ_JBFBOC010000010.1, read on the forward strand.
AGCCTTCCGGCACTCCGCCTCCTGACGTGCGGCCGATGACCCACCGCGCCCTGACCGGGCGTCCGCTCGCCCGCGCCGCCTGGTTCGCGCTGGGCGCCGTCGCGGGCCACGCCGCCGACGCCCGCTACGGCGATCCGCGCCGGGGCCACCCGGTGGCCGCCTTCGGCAGTGCCGCGACCCGGCTGGAGCGGCGGCTGTGGCGCGACGACCGGGCCGCCGGGGCCGGGTACACGGCGCTGTGCGTGGGCGCGGTCGCGGCGGGCGCGCTCGCCCTGGACCGTACGGTGGGCCGGCGCCCGCTGGGCCGGGCGGCGCTGGCGGCGGCCGCGACCTGGACGGTGCTCGGCGGCACCTCGCTGACCCGGGAGGCCCGTACCGTCGGCCGCGCGCTGAAGGACGGCGACCTGCGGGCCGCGCGGGAACGGCTGCCGCACCTGTGCGGGCGGGACCCGAGCGCGCTGGACGAGCAGCAGATCGCCCGCGCGGTGGTCGAGTCGGTGGCCGAGAACACCGCCGACGCCGTGGTGAACGCGCTGACCTGGGGCGCCCTCGCGGGCACGCCCGGGCTGCTGGCCTTCCGCGCGGTGAACACCCTGGACGCCATGGTGGGCCACCGCTCACCGCGCCACCTCCGGTTCGGCTGGGCCTCGGCCCGGCTGGACGACCTGGCCGGCTGGCCGGGCGCCCGGCTCACGGCGCTGCTGACGGTCGCCGCCGCCCCGCAGCCCCGGACGGCCTGGCGGGTCTGGCGGCGCGACGGCTCCGCGCACCCGAGTCCGAACGCGGGTCAGGCGGAGTCGGCGTTCGCCGGCGCCGTCGGCGTGCGGCTGGGCGGAACGCTGCGGTACGGCGAACGCGTGGAGCACCGGCCGGTGCTGGGCGCGGAGCTGCGGCCGGTGACGGTGGACGACATCGAGCGGGCCTGCGCACTCTCCCGGCGGGTGGGTGCGCTGGCGCTGGGTACGACGGTCGCGGGGCACGTCCTGCTGCGCGCGCTCCTGGGGAAGAGGGGAAGGGCATGACGAACGCGCTGCTGGTCGCGGGGACGACCTCGGACGCGGGCAAGAGCGTGGTGACGGCCGGCATCTGCCGCTGGCTGGCCCGTCAAGGGGTCCGGGTCGCGCCGTTCAAGGCGCAGAACATGTCGCTGAACTCCTTCGTCACCGCGGACGGCGCCGAGATCGGCCGCGCGCAGGCGATGCAGGCGCAGGCCGCCCGGGTCGAGCCGGAGGCGGCGATGAACCCGGTGCTGCTGAAGCCCGGCGCGGACGGCCGCAGCCAGGTGGTGCTGCTGGGCCGGCCGGTCGCCGAGGTGGGCGCGCTGGACTACCGCGAGCGCAAGCCCGTCCTGCTGGAGCGGGCCCTGGAGTGCCTGGCCGATCTGCGCCGCCGCTACGAGGTGGTCGTCTGCGAGGGCGCCGGCTCGCCCGCCGAGATCAACCTGCGCGACCGCGACATCGCCAACATGGGCCTGGCGACGGCCGCCGGGCTGCCGGTGGTGGTCGTCGGGGACATCGACCGCGGCGGCGTGTTCGCGGCGATGTACGGGACGCTGGCGCTGCTGTCGGCGGAGGACCAGCGGCACGTGGCGGGCTGGTTCGTCAACAAGTTCCGCGGCGACGCGCGGCTGCTGGCGCCCGGGCTGGAGATGCTGCACGGGCTGACCGGCCGTCCGGTGCTGGGCACCCTGCCGATGCTGCCCGGGCTCTGGCTGGACGCCGAGGACTCGCTGGACCTGTCGACCGTGGTGGACCGGGTGGACGGGCGCGGGCCGCTCGGCGCGGACGTGCTGCGGGTCGCCGTGGTGCGCTTCCCCCGGCTGTCCAACTTCACCGACCTGGACGCGCTGGCGCAGGAACCGGGCGTGCTGGTGCGCTGGGCCACCCGGCCGGAGGAACTGGCCGACGCCGACCTGGTGGTGCTGCCCGGGACCCGGGCCACCGTGGCGGACCTCGCCTGGCTGCGCGAGCGCGGCCTGGAGCCGGCGCTGAAGGCGCGGGCGGCCGCCGGACTGCCGGTCCTCGGGGTGTGCGGCGGCTACCAGATGCTGGCGCGCGGGATCGTCGACGAGGTGGAGTCCAGGGCGGGCGCCGTCGAGGGGCTCGGCCTGCTGCCGACGCAGGTGCGCTTCGGCACCGGGAAGGTGCTGGCGCGGCCGGTCGGCGAGGCCGCCGGGCACCGGGTCGAGGGCTACGAGATCCACCACGGGGTGGTGACCGTGGAGGGCGGGGAGCCGTTCGTCTCCGACGGCCGGGGGCAGGGCCTGGACGGCTGCCGGGTCGGCCCGGTCTGGGGCACGACCTGGCACGGAGTGCTGGAGAACGACGGCTTCCGCCGTGAACTCCTGCGCGAGGTCGCCGAGTTGTCCGGCCGGGCGTTCGTCCCGGCGCCGGACACCTCGTTCGCCGCGGCGCGCGAGGCCCGGCTGGACCGGCTGGGCGACCTGATCGAGGAGCACGCGGACACCGACGCGCTGTGGAAGCTGATCGAGGGCGGGGTGCCGGCGGCCGGATCGCTGCCGTTCCTGGCGCCCGGGGCACCTGGGAGTGACGCATGACTGAGGTCCGCTATCCGTTCACCGCGATCGTCGGCATGGCCGACCTGCGGCTCGGGCTGCTGCTGAACGCGGTCTCCCCGGCCGTGGGCGGCGTGCTGGTGCGCGGCGAGAAGGGCACCGCGAAGTCCACCATGGTGCGCGCGCTGGCCGGCCTGCTGCCGTCCATCGCCGCCGTGGACGGCTGCCGCTTCGCCTGCGACCCGTCCGCGCCCGACCCGCAGTGCCCGGACGGGCCGCACGAGGCGGCCGCCGGGAGCCACCAACGGCTCTCCCAGCTCGTCGAGTTGCCGGTCGGCGTGGCCGAGGACCGGATCGTCGGCTCGCTCGACCTGGAGCGCGCGCTGGCCGAGGGCGTCAAGGCGTACGAGCCCGGACTGCTCGCCAAGGCGCACCGCGGCGTGCTCTACATCGACGAGGTCAACCTCCTCCAGGACCACGTGGTGGACCTGCTGCTGGACGCCGCCGCGATGGGCCGCTCGTACGTCGAGCGCGAGGGCGTGTCGGTGCGGCACGCGGCCCGGTTCCTGCTGGTCGGCACGATGAACCCGGAGGAGGGCGAGCTGCGGCCGCAGCTGCTCGACCGGTTCGGCCTGACCGTCGAGATCGCCGCCACCCGCGACCCGGCCGAGCGCGCCGACGTGGTCCGGCGGCGCCTCGCGTACGACGCGGACCCGGCCGGCTTCGCCGCGCGGTTCGCCGAGGAGGAACGGGCGCTCGCCGAACGCATCACCGCCGCACGGGAGTTGCTGCCCAAGGTCGAGCTGACCGAACAGGCGCTGCGTCAGATCACCGCCGTGTGCGCCGCGTTCGAGGTGGACGGCCTGCGCGCGGACATCGTGATGGCCCGCACGGCCGTCGCGCTCGCCGCCTGGGACGGGCGCACCGAGGTGCTGGAGGAGGACGTCCGCAAGGCCGCGCAGCTGGCGCTGCCGCACCGGCGCCGCCGCAACCCCTTCGACGCGCCGGGGCTGGACGAGGAGCAGCTGGACCGGACACTGGCGGAGCACGCCCGGGAGGACGAGCCGGAGCCCGAGGACGACGGCCCGGGGCCGGAGGGCGGGCCGGACGGCGGCGGGCCCGAGGGCGGTCCGGACGGGGACGGCCCGGACGGCGGCGGTCCCGGAGGTGGGGCTCCCGAGCCGTCCGACGGCGGCGCCCCGGAGACGCCACAGGCCTCGGACTCCTCGCCGGCCCCGGACGCCTCGCAGACGTCCGGCCCGGACGGGGACGACCGGCCGCAGCAGCCCGTCCCGGCCCAACACCCCTCCCCCGCACGGGAGTCGACACCGGTCGCGGCCGGCGACCCGTACCGGACCAAGCTGTTCACCGTCCGCGGCACCGGCCACGGCGCCCAGGGCCGCCGCTCCCCCGCCGAGACCACCGGCGGGCACACCATCCGCGCCCGCCGCCCGCAGGGCGGCCTCGGCCGGCTGCACCTGACCGCGACCCTGCAGGCCGCCGCACCGCACCAGGTGGCGCGCGGGCGCGCCGGCCGGGCGCTGGTGCTGCAGAAGGACGACTTCCGCGAACAGGTCCGCCAGGGGCGGGAGTCCAACCTGGTGCTGTTCGTGGTCGACGCCTCGGGGTCGATGGCCGCCCGGCAGCGGATGACCGCCGTCAAGGGCGCCGTGCTGTCGCTGCTGATGGACGCCTACCAGCGGCGCGACAAGATCGGCATGATCACCTTCCGCGGCGCCGGCGCAGAGCTGGCGCTGCCGCCCACCTCCTCCGTCGAGGTCGGCGCGGCCCGGCTGGAGTCCCTGCCCACCGGCGGCCGGACCCCGCTGGCCGAGGGGCTGCTGCGCGCCCACGAGGTGCTGCGGGTCGAGCGGCTGCGCGACCCGAACCGCCGCCCGCTGCTGGTCGTGGTGACCGACGGCCGGGCCACCGGCGGGCGCGACGCGCTCGCCCGCTCGCACCGCGCGGCCGCGCTGTTCGCGGCGCAGGGCACGGCGAGTGTGGTGCTGGACTGCGAGTCCGGCCCGGTCCGGCTCGGCCTGGCCCGCACCCTGGCCGGGCAGCTCGGCGGCACCGCCGTCAGCCTGGACGAGCTGCGCGCCGAGGGCGTGGCCTCGCTCGTCCGTGAGAACCGCGGGGACAACCGCCCCGCGACCGTCCGCGCCAACCGCGCGACCACCCTGCGAAAGGCGGCCTGAACCATGCCCAAGGGCGTTCCCGAGAGCGTTCCCGACGACGGCCTGACGACCCGTCAGCGCCGCACGCTGCCGATCACCGCCGTGCACACCGGCCCCGGCAAGGGCAAGTCCACGGCCGCGTTCGGCATGGCGCTGCGGGCCTGGAACCAGGGCTGGCCGGTCGGGGTGTTCCAGTTCGTGAAGTCCGCCAAGTGGAAGGTCGGCGAGGAGAACGCGCTGCGCGTGCTCGGCGCCTCCGGCGAGGGCGGCACCGTCGACTGGCACAAGATGGGCTCCGGCTGGTCCTGGATCCAGCGCTCCGCCGAGCAGGAGATGTCCAGCGAGGAGGCGGCCAAGGAGGGCTGGGAGCAGGTCAAGCGCGACCTCGCGGCCGAGACCTACCGCTTCTACGTGCTCGACGAGTTCACCTACCCGATGCACTGGGGGTGGGTCGACCCGGAGGAGGTGGTGGCCGTGCTCAAGGACCGCCCGGGCAGCCAGCACGTCGTCATCACCGGCCGGTACGCGCCCGAGGCGCTGACCGGATTCGCCGACCTGGTCACCGAGATGACCAAGGTCAAGCACCCCATGGACGCCGGCCGCAAGGGCCAGCGCGGCATCGAGTGGTAGAGCGTTGAGCAGCGTCCCCCGTCTCGTCGTCGCCGCGCCCTCCTCCGGCGCCGGCAAGACCACCGTCGCCACCGGCCTGATCGCGGCGCTCGCCGCGCGCGGGCTGGCGGTGTCCCCGCACAAGGTCGGCCCGGACTACATCGACCCGGGGTACCACGCGCTCGCCGCCGGGCGCCCGGGCCGCAACCTGGACGCCTTCCTGTGCGGCCCCGAGCGGATCGCACCGCTGTTCCTGCACGGCGCGGCCGGGGCGGACGTCGCGGTGGTCGAGGGGGTCATGGGCCTGTTCGACGGCGCCTCCGGGCGCGGGGAGCTGGCGTCCACCGCGCACGTCGCCAAGCTGCTGCGGGCACCGGTGGTGCTGGTGGTGGACGGCTCCTCGCAGTCCCGCTCGGTGGCCGCGCTGGTGCACGGCTTCGCCTCCTGGGACCCGGAGGTACGGCTCGCCGGGGTGATCCTCAACCGGGTCGCCTCCGACCGGCACGAGCACCTGCTGCGCGAGGCCCTGGAGGAGGGCTCCGGCGTGCCGGTGCTGGGGGCGCTGCGCCGCTCCGCGGCGGTCGCCACGCCGTCCCGCCACCTCGGGCTGATCCCGGCGGTGGAGCGCTCGGCGGAGGCGCTGCGGGCGGTCGCCGACATGGGCGAGCTGGTCGGCTCCTCCGTCGACCTGGACGCCCTGCTGGAACTCGCCCGTACGGCACCGCCGTTGGAGGCCGAACCGTGGGACCCGTCGGCCGAGGTCACCCCGGTGGCCGGGCGGCCGCGGATCGCGGTGGCGGGCGGCGCGGCGTTCTCCTTCTCGTACGCCGAGAACGCCGAACTGCTCGGCGCGGCAGGGGCGGAGGTGGTCCCGTTCGACCCGCTGCACGCCACGGCGCTGCCGGCCGGAACCGCCGGACTGGTCATCGGCGGCGGCTTCCCGGAGCTGTACGTACGGGAGTTGAGCGGAAACGCCGAACTGCGGTCGGCCATCGCGGCGTTCGCCGCCTCGGGCGGGCCGATCGCCGCCGAGTGCGCCGGACTGCTGTACCTGGGGCGGGAGTTGGACGGCCTGCCGATGTGCGGCGTGCTGGACACCGACGCCCGGATGACCGAACGCCTCACCCTCGGCTACCGGGAGGCCGTCGCCCTGCACGACTCGCCGCTCGCGGCGGCCGGCACCCGACTGCGCGGGCACGAGTTCCACCGGACGGTCTGCGAACCGGGCGCGGGCGAACACCCCGCGTGGGGCTGGCACCTGCCGACCGGACCGCGCACGGAGGGCTTCGCCGGGAGCCACGTGCACGCCTCCTACCTGCACCTGCACTGGGCGGGGGCACCGGCGCTGGCGTCCTCCTTCGCCGCTGCGGCGGCAGCGGCGGCGGCGGGACGGGCGGCGGCCGACTGTGACACTCCGTAGGAGGCGCGCATGCGGGTGATCATCCTCAACGGCGGCTCCAGCTCCGGCAAGTCGAGCATCGCCCGGTGCCTGCAGGAGCTGCTGCCGCAGCCGTGGCTGCACCTCGGCGCGGACACCATGGTCGACGCGCTGCCGCCCTCGCTGCGCGACGGCGGCGCGGGTATCGGCGGCCTGACCGACGGGGACGGCACGGTCGAGGTCGGACCGGTCTTCGCCGAGCTGGACGCCGCCTGGACGGTCGGCGTCGCGGCGATGGCCCGGGCCGGCGCCCGGATCGTGGTGGACGAGGTGTTCCTCGGCACCACCGCCTCGCAGGCCCGCTGGAGGGCCGCGCTGGCGGGCCTGGACGTGCTCTGGGTCGGCGTGCGCTGCGATCCGGCGGTGGCCGCGGCCCGGGAGGCCGCGCGCGGCGACCGGGTGGCCGGGATGGCCGCCGCGCAGGCGGAGGCGGTGCACGAGGGGGTCGTCTACGACCTGGTCGTGGACAGCGCCCGGGCCACGGCGGCCGAGTGCGCCCGGACCATCGCCGCACGGGCGGCGGCGCCCGGCGGATAGCGGACCGACGGAGGCGGTCGCCGGAGGCGCCCGGTCCCGCGCATGCCCCGCACCCCCCGCTCCCCGCGCACCTGTCAGTGGCCGCTGGGAGGATCCGCACCATGAGCGGACTGTGGGGCGGCCCGTCAGACTCCACTCCCGAAGGTCCCGCCACCGTCGACGGCACCTCCGCCGGTACCTCCGCCCTCGGAGGTGCCGCCGACGCTGCCGCGCGGGGGGTCGGCACGGTGGCAGGAAACGCAGCGGAGCCGGGTGTAGATCGTCACCGGGCCCATGCAGACGTCCTCCCGTCCGTCGGCCGGGGAGCCGGAGGCGGCGGGGGCGCCGCAGTCCAGGCAGGGGCGGTGCGGGCGGGCGGCGGTGGAGCAGGCCCGGCAGATCAGGTGGGTCGGGTCCTCGGCGTGGACCACGACGGGCTGGGGGCCGCCGTACAGCAGGTGGTCGCACCAGGTGCAGGACTCGTCCTCCTGCGCCGCCAGCATCCGGGCCCGGGTCTCCTGCTGCCAGCGGGCGGCCTGCCGCAGCGGGACGGTCACCGGCGGGCCCCAGCCGGCGGCGGCGAGCCACCGGGCGCCCTCCGCACCGGCCGCCCGCAGCTGGTCGTGGACGGCGATGTCCCGGGGCGTCCTGTCCTTCATCGGGCCTCTCCTCCGGTGCGGTTCGACGGGGTCCGCTGATGCGGCTCCGCCGGGGTCAACGCGGGCGGGCGGCCGCTGGACACGCCCGCCGCGGCACCGACCCCCGCCGCCGACCCCCGCCCGCCCGTCGGCCGCCGCCCGCCCGCCGCCGGAGGCGCGCGCTCAGCCGAGGAGCGCTTCGGTGTCGCCGTGCGCGATGAGCAGCTTGCGCAGCAGGCCGTCGAGCCGGGCGCGCTCGTCCTCGTCGAGCGCCGCGAGGATGCGCTCCTCGTTGCGGACGTGGCCCTCCAGGGCGCCGTCGATCAGTTCCTTGCCCGCCGGGGTGAGGCGGACCAGGACGGCGCGGCGGTCGTTCGGGCAGGGGTTGCGCTCGACCAGGCCCTTGGCCGAGAGCCGGTCGACCCGGTTGGTGATGGCGCCGGAGGTGACCATGGCGGACTTGAGCAGGGCGCGGGCGTTGAGCTCGTAGGGTTCGCCGGAGCGGCGCAGGGTGGCCAGCACGTCGAACTCGGAGGAGTCGAGGCCGCAGGCGGTGAAGTACTCGCGCAGGGCGTTGTCGACCCGGACGTTGAGCCGCCGCAGCCGGCCGATCAGGGCCATGGGCTCCGGGTTCAGGTCGGGGCGGGCCCTGGTCCACTGCTCGACGATGTCGTCGACGGTGTCGCGCTGCTGCATGGTCTGCCGCCTTCCTGAGTTCCGCCTGCCGGGACCCTCGCCAGATATCTTAACCTTCAGATACTTGACGTTCACCTACCTCGGCGCGTAGAACTTATCTCAACGTTCAGATAGTCAACGTTGAGGGGATGACCGTCATGGACCGCAAGCGCGCCGCAACAGCCGTCACCGCCGCACTCGCCCCGGCCGCCTGGGGCACGACCTACCTGGTCACCACCCAGCTGCTGCCCGAGGGCCGCCCGCTGCTGCTCGGCGCACTGCGGGCGCTGCCGGCCGGCCTGCTCCTGCTGCTGATCGGCCGCAAGCTGCCCAGAGGCCGCTGGTGGGGGCGCGCGGCGGTGCTCGGGATGCTCAACATCGGGCTGTTCTTCCCCCTGATGTTCGTCGGCGCGTACCGCCTGCCCGGCGGCGTCGCGGCCACCATCGGGGCGATCCAGCCGCTGCTCGTCGCCGGGCTCTCCATCGGCGTGCTCGGCGTCCGGCCCGGACGGCGCGCGCTGCTCGCCGGACTGGTCGGGGTCGGCGGCGTGGCACTCCTGGTGCTCAAGAGCGGCGCCCGGCTGGACGGCGTCGGGATCGCCGCGATGGTCGCCGGGATCTCCCTGATGGCCACGGGCACCGTCCTCACCCGCCGCTGGGGCCGCCCCGAGGGCGCCACCCTGCTCGACCTCACCGCCTGGCAACTGCTCGCCGGCTCGGTCTTCCTGGTCCCGCTCGCGGCGGTGGTCGAGGGCGCCCCGCCGGCCCTCACCGCCACCAACCTGGCCGGCTTCGCCTACCTCGGCCTGTTCGGCACCGCCCTCGGCTACGTCCTCTGGTTCCGGGGCATCGCCCACCTCGGCGCCGGCCCGGCCTCCTTCCTGGGCCTGATCAACCCGGTCGTCGCCACCATCGGCGGCCTCGTCGTCCTCGGCCAGACCCTCACCCCCTGGCAGGTCCTCGGCCTCCTCCTCGCCCTCGGCGCCCTGGTCACCGGCCAATCCCCCACCCGCCCCACCCCGGCCCCCTCGACCCCGGCCCCCACCCCGGCACCAACCCCGGTCCCGGCCCCGGCCACCACCCGGTGACTATCCCCAGTCGAGCGCCTGCGGATCTCGAACCCGCAGGCGCTCGGCTGCCTCCTGTCGAATTCCGGGTACGGATCCCCCGAGGGGCAGACGACCGTCAGCCCGACTCAACCGGCACGGGAAGAATGGGATGGCCCCGATGGTCGACTCCGACGCACTGCACTCCGCCGTCACCGCACAGATCGAAGGATTCGCCTCGGCGGCGGACGGGGGCGTGCGCAGCGTGCTGGTCAAAACGCTGGACGCCCCCCGGCTGACCGCCGCCCACCAGGCGGACCTCGTGCTGCCCGCCGCGAGCCTGGCGAAGATGATCCTCGGAGTCGCCCTCTTCGAATCGGCCGAGCGCGGCGAGATCGATCCCGGGGCCCGCGTCCGGATCGACTCCCTTCCGGGCACGATGTATCCGAGCGTGCTCCAGGCCTTCGACCCCGATTCGACCGTCACCGTCCGCGAGTTGTGCGGCTTCGCCCTGGTGACCAGCGACAACCCCGCAGCCGAGCACCTCCGCGCGATCCTGGGCCAGGGGCGGATCGACACCACCATCAAGGCCCTCGGGCTGCACTCCACGGCCTTCCCCGCCGGGTTCTCCGAGCGCGAGCTCGGGCCCCTCGGGCGCGCCAACACCACCACCGCCGAGGACATGCTGCGGCTGATCGAGTACGTCGACCGGGCTCCGCACCTGGAGCCGGTCCGCCGCTACCTGGTCAACTACCTTCGCAACGACCGGATTCCGTCCCGCCTGGACGATGACGTTCCGGTCCGGCACAAGACCGGCAGCCTGCGCGGCATCGTGAACGACGCCGGCATCGTCCTTCACCCCGCCGCCCGCATCGCCATGGTCTTCCTGACGGAGGGTCAGTCCGATAACGTCCGTACGGCACAGGAGATCGGGGAGGTCTCCGAGCGGATCGTTCGGATCATCGCGGAAGGGGCGGCGCTCTGACGCTGCCGGCAGGGGGCTGACACGTGGCCGTGTCCCAGGAGCGACAACTGCGCAAGGTGCTGGCGCTGGTCAACTCCCTCGCGCTGACTGTGGGCCTGGTGTGCGTCGTGACGGCGGCGCTCCTGACGCACCAGCAGGTCCTCGCCACCGTCCTCAGCCTCGTCGGTGGCGCCTTCGTGTCGGCTGCGGCAGTCACCCTGGCCATCGGCTCCCTCACCGTGCGGGAGACCACGCAGCAGGTGGACAGCGCCGTGCTCCGCGGCATGCAGGACGTCCTCAGCCCGGTGCGCGATCCGCTGTTCGCGGGAGCGCTGTCCGCCTACCGCTACGACTGCCTGATCTCACCCGCACGGCCGGGTGACGCCCACCCCGACTACCTGTACCAGAGCTTCCGGATCTCGTACCGGATCGACGCTCTGCCCGGGACGGTGGCGATCGTCTGCCTCGCCTCCAATGACGACGCCAGTCTGGACGGCTTCACCGGACCCGAGTGCCTGCTCCGCTGGATGATCGACGACAACCTGGACCCGGACGACCCCACGGTCTTCGCCGTCGGCGCGGTCCGGGTGGACAATCGCGACCTGGAGCGGCGACCCGCCACACACGAAACCGTCGTCGGCGGACGAGCCAGGATCGAACACTTCTCGGTCCCGCACGACGCCCAGGTGACCATGGGCCACCTGGTCGAGCTGAGCGTCACAGCGCGCAAGTTCGTGGGCAACGACCGGCGGATCAGGGTTCAGGCCCAGGTGTTCCGCCACGTCACCGACGCCGAGTACCGACTCACCGTCGACCCGGCCCTCAAACCGACCCGCCTGAGCGTCAACGCCTCGGAGATCAGCGCGCTCGGGGCCGCCCACGGTGCCAGCGTCCGGACCACCTTCCCCGCGCCGTTCAACACCACGGCCGGACTCATCCAGCTCCCGTTCCCCCTCCAGCCCGGGAGCGTCATGGCGTTCACCATCGACCGGGACGTGACCTGACGTACCGCCGGGTGTCAGCCGGTGGCGCGGATGTAGATGTCGGCGGCGCCGGAGAGGCCGCCGGGGATGGCGGCGACGTAGATGCGGCGGGCGGTGGGGGCGTGGGTGACCGTCGGGGTGGGGGTCGGGGTGGGGGTGGTGGCGGAGGGCTCGGGGGTGGCGGTCGGGTCGGGGGTGGGGACGGCGTCCGGTTCGGCCTCGGTGTCCGGGTCTGGCTCGGCGTCGGGGTCGGCCTCGGGCGCGGGGGAGACCGCGAGGGCCGGGGTGCAGGCGGGGGACGGGGACTGGGACGCGGAGGGGGAAGCGGAGGCCGAGGGGGAGGTGGTCGGCGTGGGGGAGGCGGTCGGGCCGTCGGAGAGTTCCGGGGCCTCGGCCGGTTCGTCGCCGCCGAGGGCCGCGACGAGGTCGGGCGGGAGGGGGGCGGCCCGGCCTGGGGTGGGGAGGTCGTAGGCGCTGAGGAAGTCACCGACGCCCGGGGCCTTGCCGCCGCCGAGGCGGTAGTGCAGGTAGGCGACGGGGGCGCCGTCGGAGGTGTGGGTGTAGACGGCGCCGACCGGGACGTAGTACCGGCCGACGCCGGGGTGCTGGTCGGGGTGGAGGCCGGCCAGGCGTTCGGCCCGGTCGCGGTCGGTCTCGTGGCCGGTGCGGCCGACGGTGAGCGCGTTGACGCCGCGCACCACGAGGGCGGCCGCGACGGACACGCACAGCACCAGCCCCACGGCGACGGTGCGCCGCAGGACCGGGCGGCCGTGCAGGGCGGGCCAGGAGTCGGTCACCATGCGCTCGGGCGGGCTGCCGTCCACGGTTGCTCGCTCCCCCTCGATCAGGACGTTCGATCCGGACCTTCGATCAGGACGTCACACTGTGCTCGACGTCGGACCGTATCCGAGAGTTCCTCAGCCCGGGTAGGCGGGGGCCACGGCGGCCTTGGCGACCGCCCGGGGACTGCCCGAGCCGTCCGCCGGAACGGTCCACAGGTCGGCGCCGTAGTCGCCGGGCAGGGCGTAGACCAGGGCGTCGTCGCCGGACCAGAGCGCCTGGTCGTCGATGTTGCGCTGCTCGGCGGTGGCCGTCTCGGTCATGGTGGCGAGGTCGAGCACGTACAGCCGCCACGGCGCGTCGGCGGGCAGGCCGGGGACGCGCTTCTTGTAGGCGATCCGGGTGCCGTCCGGGGAGAGCGAGGGGCACTCGACGTCGTCGTGCAGGGCGGTGAGGGTGCGGGCGGTGAGGTCGCCGCGGACGAGGTGGGTCTGTCCGGCACTGGCGACGGTGGCGTAGAAGGTGTTGTCGTCGGCGAAGGTGACGCCCCAGATGTTGAGGTCGTGGGCCTGGTACGGGCGGCCGTCCAGGATGACCGCGAAGTCCTCCAGGTTCTCCCGGAGGTTCCAGTCCCGGACGTCCACGATCGAGGTGCGGGTGGAGAAGTCGCTGCCCGCGTACGAGTCGCCGCTGACGAACACCGTCCAGGCGGCGAGGTGCCCGGACGGCGAGACCCGGGAGCGGGTGGGGATGCCGGCGGCGGGGAAGGAGCGCCGTTCGCGCAGGTGGTCGTCGAGGATGACGGCGCGGTAGGTGTCCTCCAGCGCGCCGTGCTGGGCCTGCAGGCAGATGCCGGTGCCGGCGGCGGCGTGGAAGCGCAGGCACTGGACGCCGGAGGCGGTGCGGGGGCCGTCCGGGCGGTCGGCGGGGACGGCGGTGATCTCGTCCCGGTGCGGGCCCCAGGCCATGTTGCGGAACAGCAGCTGTCGGCCGCCGCCCGCCGCCCGGAGGGAGACGGTGCCGGATTCGACGGACGGCCCGCCGGGCTGGGCCTGGTCCCGGCGGGCGGTGCGGTCGGCGGCGTACAGGACGGCTCCGGTGCCGACCGTGCCGAGCAGCACGACGGCGACCAGCAGGATGATCACCCTGGTCCGGTTCTGCAGGTTCACGACTTCTCCTCGACGGCCACGGGTGCGGCGCCGCGTTCGGGGTCCGGCACGACAAGGGGATCGGCAGGGGATTCGGCAGGGGAATCGGCGAGGGGCACCGACGGGCGCAGCACCGCCGCGGCGCCGAGCACGCACAGCGCCAACGCCCCCGCCGACCAGCCCAGCGCCGACGAGCCGCCGACCGCACCCCACAGCGCGCCGAACAGCAGCGAGCAGGCGAACCGGGCCAGCGCCTGCCCGGTGCCGACCAGGGCGAGCCCGGCGCCGCGCTGCCCGGCCGGTACGGCGTCGGCGGCCGCGGCGGCGAGCACGCCGTCGGTGGCCGCGTAGAACGCGCCGTGCAGCACCAGTACGCAGATCACCACCGGCAGCCCGCGCAGCGGCGAGAGCAGCACCCCGTACGCGAGCAGCAGCAGGCCGTGCCCGGCGAGGAAGAGCCGGTGGCGGCCGATCCGGTCGGCGAGCGCGCCGAGCGGGACGGCGAGCAGCAGGAAGGCGGCGGCCGTGCCGAGCGGCAGCAGCGGGAAGAGGCCGACGGACAGGCCCAGTCGGCGCTGGACGAGCAGGTAGAGGAAGGAGTCGCTGACCGTGGTCAGCCCGAGCAGGACGGCGCACAGGGTGAGCCGCCGGAGCCCCGGCAGGCGCAGCAGGGTGAGGCTGTCCCGCAGTGAGGGAGCGGGCGTTGACGGATCGTCGGCCCGCTGCCGGTTCGGCACGAACAGCAGCAGGATCAGCACGCCCAGGGCGGCGACGCACGCGCTGACCGTGAACACCGCGTCGTAGGCGTGGCGTTCGCCGCCGTCGGCGAGCAGCGGGCCGCCGGCCAGCCGCAGCACCAGGAACGCGGTCAGCGGGCCGAGCAGGGCGCCGGCCGTGTCCATCGCCCGGTGCACGCCGAACGCCCTTCCGCGGTGGGCGGGTTCGGTGGCGAGCGAGATCATCGCGTCCCGGGGGGCGGTGCGCAGGCCCTTGCCGGTGCGGTCGACGGCGATCACCGCGCCGATCAGCGGCACGGTGTGGACGAGCAGCAGCAGCGGCCGGCAGAGCGCGGAGAGCCCGTACCCGACGGCCGCGACCGCCTTGTGCCGGGCGGCGCCGTCGCGGCCGCGGCGGTCGGCGAGGTGGCCGCCGGCCAGGCGCACGAGCGCGCTGAAGCCGTTCTGGATGCCGTCGAGCAGGCCGAAGCCGAGCGGGGAGAGGCCGAGCCCGGTGAGCAGGTAGAGGGGGAGGACGGCGGTGACCATCTCGGAGGAGATGTCGGTGACCAGGCTGACGGTGCCGAGGGCGAGCACCGTCCCGGGGACGGCGCCCCGCCGCACCGGGCCGGTGGCCGGTGCGGCGGGCGCGTTCGAGCTGCGGGAGTCCGCGACGTACACGGGCGTCAGTTCCAGATGCCGGTGATGTCGGTGGCGCCGGCCGAGTTGCCCGCGTGGGCGGTGAGGCCGACCAGGTCCTCCAGGGTGTGCAGCACGTCGTAGTGGTTGTAGCGGGTGGCGGTGCTGCTGCCCGGGGCGACGTGGGCGCCGTAGACCACGGTCGGGATCCGGTTGCCGGACAGCTTGTTGTCCTCGTCGAAGGTGACGACGAGGAGGCTGTTGTTGCTCTTCGCCCACTGCGCGTAGCCGTCGAGGTTGCTCTGCAGCCAGGAGTCGCCGGTGCCGACGGAGCAGTCGTGCATGTCGTTGCAGAGGTCCGGGGTGACGAAGGAGACCTTGGGCAGGGTGCTGTAGTCGGTCGGGAACGCGTCCATGCCGTAGGCGCTGTCGGTGGGCACGTTGCCGAAGCCGAACCACGGGTTGTGCTTCTGCGCGTAGCTGTCGACGCGGCAGTCGGTGGCGCCCTGGGCGGGCAGGCCCTCGTTGTAGCTGGCCCAGGTCTGGCCCGCGGCGAGCAGTTCGGAGGCCAGGTTGGGCTCCTGCAGCGCGCCGACGCTCACGCAGCTGTCGTCGACGATGCCCTGCGAGCTGCCGGAGAACAGCATGTAGTAGTTGGGCTGGCTGGGGTGGGTGAGGGCGTACGACTGGGTCAGCTGCGCGCCGCCGGCCACCAGGGTGCCGTTGATGTACGGGGCGCTGGAGTTGCCGATGACCTGCGAGTAGGCGTGGTTCTCCAGCACGACGACGACCACGTGGTCCGGGGCGGGCAGGCCGCCGGCGGTGTCGGCGGCCGCGCTGCCGCCCGCGGCCCAGAGGCCGAGCGAGCCGGCGACCAGGCCGAGCCCGGTGGCGAGGGCGGTCAGCGGGCGGATCCTGCGGCGGCGGGCGGGACGCGGAGCGGCCGCCGGGGCGGGAGCGGCGGCGGGTGCGGGGAGGGGGGCGGCGGTGCCGGGGGTGCGCGGTCGCATGAAGGCCATGGGGTCCTCCGGAGGTCGGGGCTGCCGGGGCGGGAGCGCCGAGAACAGTAGGAGTGCGGCGGTGTCGTGTACGGCACAAGACAAGTGAAGAACAGACGAACAGCTGCCGCGAGCGGGCCATCCGGTTCGTGGACGTGCGGCGTTCCGGTCCCCGGACGCTCCGGCTCCCGCGCACCCCGCGTCGGACGTCACACACACCCCGATTGACCCCCTCCGGCCGCCCGTGGTGGGATCGCGGAGGCCCGCTGCCGGAGGGCCGGGAACGGCAAGGAGTGCGGTACGTGATCGGACTGGTCGCCATCGACGGGCCCGGCCGTCCGCTCGCCGACGAGTTGCACGCGCGCTGGCCGGAGAGCAGCCGGGTCCACCGGGCCTCGCGCGGCAACTGCTCGCAACCGCCCGACGTCCTGCACTTCGCCCTCCACCGGTACCGGTCCGTGATCGCCGTCGCCCCGCTCCCGACCGTCGTCTCGCTGCTGACCGGTGGACTCGTCGAACTGCCGCGCGGCACGGCCCTGCTCTGCCTGGACCCGCAGCGGCGCTGGGTGATCCCGATGGCCGGCGGGGACGCCGCGGAGGAGCTGTCCGTCGAGGTGGCGGCCGCCCTCGGCGTCACCCCGGTGCCCACCGGTCACGCGCCGGGCACCGAACGCGCGCCGCTCCCCGGACCACCGCCGAACGCGGAGCGCGGCGCGCCCGACGACGTCCCGGCGGACACCCCGGCGGACACCCCGGCGGACGCCCCGGAGGACGCCCCGGTGCTGCGGATCACCGACCGGGAGGATCCGGGCGACGGCGATCTGCTGGTGCTCCCGCGCACCCTCGTCGTCGGGATCGGCGCCTCCGCCGGCGCCGGGCAGGCCGAGGCGGTGCGGCTGCTGACCGCCGCCCTCCGGGAGTCCGGACTGGACCGCTCCGCGGTGGCCCGACTGGCCACGGTGTCCGGCAAGGCGGACCACCCGGCGGTGCGCTGGGCCGCGTTCTGCCTCGGCGGGGTACCGGTGGACGAGCACCCCGCCGAGGCCCTGGCGGGCGTGCCGGTGCCGAACCCCTCCGCGCTGGTCGGGGCCGCGGTCGGCACCGCGAGCGTCGCCGAGGCGGCGGCGCTGGCGAGCGCGCCGGGCGGCCGGCTGGTGGTCACCAAGCGGAAGTCGGCGGCGGCGACGGTGGCGGTCGCGCGGGCGGCACCGCGCGGCCGGATCACGCTGGTCGGCCTCTCCGAACTCGCCGAACTGCTCGGACCAGCCGAACTGCCCGCACTGCCCGCACTGCGGGACGCCTCCGCCGTGGTGGGAACGCCCGAGGCGGTCGCGGCGGTGGCCGGACTGCTCCGGCCGACCACCCGGCGGATCGCGGTCGACGTCGCCGCCGGAACGGCCGCGGACGGCTCCGGGACGCCGGTCGACCCCACCGGAGCCGCCGCACACCTGGCCGCCCACGGGCACGCCGTCGTGCTGGTCGCCCTCGGTGACGGCGCCGGGCTCGCCGTACCGCCCGGCCCGTACGAAGTCCACCGCACGCCCGCACCGCCCGTACCGCCTGCATCGCTTGTACCGCCCGTACCGCCCGTACTGCCTGCATCGCCTGTACCGCCCGTCACCCCCGCTCACCCCCAGGGAGACCCCGCGTGACCGCCCCCGAACCCGACCTGCGCCACCACGGCGACGCCGAGGTCCGCGCCGACGGGCTCGGCCTGGTCGACCTCGCCGTCAACGTCCGCACCGGCACGCCACCGACCTGGCTGCGCGAGCGCCTCGCGGCCACCCTGAGCGACCTCGCCGCCTACCCCGACCAGACCGCCGCCCGCGCCGCGGTGGCCGCCCGGCACGCCCGCCCGGTCGAGGAGGTGCTGCTCACCTCGGGTGCGGCGGAGGCCTTCGTCCTGCTGGCCCGCACCCTGACGTCCCGTCACATCGTCGTCGTGCACCCGCAGTTCACCGAACCGGAGGCGGCCCTGCGGGACGCCGGACACCGGGTGCACCGGGTGCTGCTCTCCCCCGAGGACGGGTTCCGGCTGGGCGCCGTCCCCGAGGAGGCGGACCTGGTCGTCCTCGGCAACCCGACCAACCCCACCTCCGTGCTGCACCCCGCCGAGGCCGTGGCCGCGCTCGCCCGGCCGGGGCGCACCCTGGTGGTGGACGAGGCGTTCATGGACACCGTGCCGGGCGAGCGGGAGTCCCTCGCCTCCGTCCGGGACCTGCCCGGCCGGGTCGTCGTCCTGCGCAGCCTCACCAAGACCTGGGGACTGGCCGGGCTGCGCATCGGCTACGTGCTCGGACCCGCGCCGCTGATCGCCGAACTCTCCGCCGCCCAGCCGCTCTGGCCGGTCTCCACCCCGGCGCTGGCCGCCGCCGAGGCCTGCAGCGGGCCGGCGGCACTCGCCGAGGCCGACCGGGCGGCCGTCGAACTCGCCGGCCGGCGCGCGCACCTGGTGCGGGGCCTGGCCGCCTTCCGGTCGGTGCGGCTGTACGGCGAACCGGCCGCCTCCTTCGTCCTGGTCCGGCTGCCCGACGCGGCGGCCGTCCGGGAACGGCTGCGCGAGCACGGCTTCGCCGTCCGGCGCGGGGACACCTTCCCGGGGCTGGGCGTGGAATGGCTGCGGATCGCCGTCCGGGACGAGGAGACCACCGACCGCTTCCTCAAGGCCCTGGAGGCCGTGCTCACGTCACCCTGAGCCCGTCACCCGAGGCCCGTCACTCGGGGCCCGTCACTGTGAGTCCGTCACCCTGAGCTCGTCTCCCGTCCGGACTCTCCCGGCCACCAGCACCTGCGCGTACACCCCCGCGCAGGGCAGCGCCGGCATGCCCTCCAGCGGGACCACCCGGTTCCGCTCGGCCGGGACGCGCAGGGCCTCCGGACGGCGGGGCAGCGGCCCGTGCCGCAGGGTGGGGACGGCGCAGCGCGGGGTGGGCGCCAGGACCCGCAGGCGCAGCGTCGGGCCGATGGCCAACTCGCGGCCCACCCAGGCGTTCTCGACGAAGCCCTCGCCCTCGGTACGGATCACCAGGTTCGGCCGGTAGCGTTCGGCCTCGGCCTCGGCCTCGGCGCCGGTGGCGCGCAGCGTCGCGGTGGTGATCAGGTGCAGCGGGGCGAAGTCGAAGAAGCCGCCGTCGGGCGCGGCCCGGCCCAACTCGTTGACGGTGAAGCCGACTTCGGCCGCGATGCCGTGCGCCAGCACCTCCTCCGGCACGGCCCGCTCGACCGCCGCACCGGGCGGGCGCACGGCGACCAGCGCGACCGCGCGGCCGAGCGCCTCGGACAGCTCCGCCTCGCCCGCGCCGCGCCCGTCCGGGCCGGTGATCCGCACACCGCCGTCCGCCGTGGCCGCCGCCGCATACCCGAGCAGGCCCGCCCAGAGCCGGGGGTGCTTGGCGCTGGCGATCCGCCCGGTCGCCAGGTCGAGCAGTGCCCGCTCCCGGTCCCCGGCCAGGCCCCGGCCGGTGACGACGGCGTCGGCCGGCTCCTCCCCCAGCAGGGACTTCACCGGGTAGCGCCGCAGCCGCTCGACCGTACCGACCCCGCCGCCACCACCGATCCCGGATCCAGCCCCGGTGCGGCTCACCGCTCCTCCTCGGCCCATTCCCGGAGCGCCTCGAAGTGCAGCTCCCGCAGGCCGAACCGGGGATCGACCCAGAGCGCCACGGCCGGGCCCGGGTGGTTCGCCTCGATCCACTCGACGTCCTGCGGGCCGAGCTCGTCGTCCACCCAGACGAACGGGCGCCCGGCCGCCCAGGCGACCAGGTCCCGGGTCTTCCAGTGCAGCCCTTCAGGGTCCTCGCCGAACACCTCCGTCCAGCGGATGTAGGGGAGTTCGGGCAACCCGAGGTTCGGGCCGATCATGGTGTTCGCCTCGTCCATCCAGGTCGTCGCCCACACCAGTTCGTACGGCAGCGCCAGCAGCTCCGGCCCGTGCGCCGGGTTCAGCCACACCCGCAGCGGCTCCACCGACGCGCGCGGCTGCGGCGCCTGGCGGGCCACCCACGACTCGGGGAGCAGCCGGTGCGTCCGGAAGCCCTCCGGGCACAGGGCTCCGGGCGCGGCGTAGGGGTTGAGCGGTCCGTCGACGTCCAGGAGGAGCAGGGGCTTCTGGGTCATGCCATGAATTCTCTTTCCGGCAAGGGCCGTTGACCACCGAATTGCGGGTCACGATCCGACTCGCGGCGACCTGCCCCCGCCCTGCCCCGTCACGCCCCCCGCACCAGGTCCACGTGCGGCCGACACGCGAGGAGGAGGCCCGGAGCGGCCGTGGGCCGACTCTCCGGGCCTCCCCACAGCGATCAACCGGCGTACCAGCCGCCCCAGTTCCCGTTCTGGTCACAGGTCCGGGACCACAGCCTGCCGTCGCTGCCGCGCGCCGTGATGGTGAAGGCGCCGCCCTGGGTCTGGCGGGTGATCTCGACCTTGCTCGACATGGAGCCGCCCATGCGGGTCCAGGAGCTCAGCTTGCCGGAGTCGCCGATCGTCCAGCGCGTCCACACGGCGTGGTCGGTGCCGATCACGAAGATCTCGCTGGTGCCGTTCCGGAAGAAGTAGGTCCCGCCGTCACCGTAGTCACCACCGCACAGGAAGATGCCGCCGAACTGCTTGTTGCTGCAGTGCGGCGTCGTGTCGATGTCACCCGCCGACGCGGGGGCCGCGGCCAGCCCGACGCCGACGATGGCGGCGGCGGCCGCGACGGCGGCCTTGATCTTGTTCATACCTGCTCCTGATGGCACGGATCGGGTGCGTCGACCGCGCGGGGCACCGGGGCGGCGCCCCACCCGGCAGACCCTCACCCGTAGCAACGGCCCCCTCGGCCACCCGAGTTCACCGATCCGTCGATCCTCCGGTCCACCGGTCCACCGGTCCAGCGCCCGAACGCCGCCCGGACACCCGAAAGCCCGCAGGCCCCTTCCCGGTGCGGGAAGGGGCCTGCGGGCGTTGCACACACCTCGGAGGGAGCGGCGGATCAGACCTGGCCGGCCTTCTCCAGGGCCTCGCAGCAGGTGTTGATCAGCAGGCGGGTGACGACGTAGGGGTCGACGTTGGCGTTCGGGCGACGGTCCTCGATGTAGCCCTTCTGCTCCACCTCGACCTGCCACGGGATGCGCACGGAGGCACCGCGGTTGGAGACGCCGTAGCTGTAGACGTTCCACGGGGCGGTCTCGTGCTTGCCGGTCAGGCGGGACTGGATGTCGTCACCGTACTGGCTGACGTGCTCCAGCACCTTCTCCTGCGAGGCACCGAGCGACTCGCAGGCGGTGATGATGGCCTCGTAGCCCTCGCGCATCGCCTTGGTGGAGAAGTTGGTGTGGGCACCCGCGCCGTTCCAGTCGCCCCGGGCCGGCTTGGCGTCCAGGGTGGCGTCGATGCCGAACTCCTCGGCGGTGCGGTAGAGCAGGTAGCGGGCGATCCACAGGTCGTCCGAGACGGTCAGCGCGTCGACCGGGCCGATCTGGAACTCCCACTGGCCGGGCATGACCTCGGCGTTGATGCCACAGATCGCCAGGCCGGCGTCGATGCAGCGGTCCAGGTGCAGCTCGACGATCTCGCGGCCGAAGACCTCCTCGGCGCCGACACCGCAGTAGTAGCCGCCCTGCGGGGCCGGGAAGCCACCCTCCGGGAAGCCGAGCGGGCGGGAGCCCTTGAAGAAGGTGTACTCCTGCTCGATGCCGAAGATCGACTCCTGAGCGGCGTACTGCTCGGCGACCTCGCGCAGCAGGGCGCGGGTGTTCGACTCGTGCGGGGTGCCGTTCGTCTCCAGGACCTCGCAGAGGACCAGGATGTTGTCGCCACCACGGATCGGGTCCGGCACGACCTTCACCGGCTCCAGCACGCGGTCCGAGGCGTGGCCCTCGGCCTGGTTGGTCGAGGAACCGTCGAAGCCCCAGGTGGGGATCTTGTCGGCGTTCGGCAGGACGCGAGTCTTGGAACGGAGCTTCGCGGTCGGCTTGGTGCCGTCGATCCAGATGTACTCGGCCTTGATTGCCACGGCTTGTCCCTCGCATTGCTGGGTGGTGAGTGCCCGCGTAGCGTCGCAAGCCGCCGTTTCCCGGTTGTTCCTCTCATGTAACGCGCATGTGAACCAACCGTCCGCACTGGCACGGTCACGGTGCGGGAGTGCCGGGGGTGGCACTCCCGCGACCCGTGGTGCCTGCGGGGCGCCGGCCCCTCGGCGCCGACAGGGGGCACGGCCCCTCGGGACCGGCAGGGGGCGCACCCCCCTCAGCGCCGACGGGCGGGCGCGGCGCCTCAGTGCCGGCGGGCGTGCGCGGCCCGGCGGCGCCGGGTGGCCCAGAGCGCGGCCGCCCCGCTCGCGACGAGCGCGGCGGCGCCGGCGGCCAGCGGTCCGGTGGCGCTGCTGCCGCCGGTGGTGGCCAGCTTCTCCGGCTGCGCGGTCCGCTCCGTCCCGGCCTGCGGGGCCGCGGCGCGCGAGGTGGTGGTGTCGGCCACCGGCTGGGCGGCGGGCGCGCTGCCCGGAGCGTCCGTCGCCGTCGGGGCCGCCGGGGTGGTCGGAGCGCTCGGGGCGGAGGACGGCCCGCTGGGCTTCTCGCAGCCCACCGAGGCGACGGTGACCTTCCCGGTGACCTTGGCGACGTTCAGGTTCAGCGGGTTCACCTCCACCTGCACCTCCAGCGCGGAGGCGGCGGCGGTGGTCGTGGTGACGGTCTTCTTGGAGAACTCCACCGACACGCTGCCGACCAGCGGCACGTCCACCTTCGTCGGCCCGTACAGACCGACGGTGACGGGCTTGCCGAGCACGGTCAGCTTCGCGGGCGCGACCACGTCCGCGGTGGGCTGCCCGTCCACCGGACAGGTCGCCTCGGCGCTCATCGCCTCCAGGCCGAGCAACGCGGTGGCGGGCAGGCCGGGGGCGTGCACGTCGGCGTTGACCAGCTTGACGGAGGCACTGGCGCCCTTGGCGTCGACGCGGGTGACGGACGTGCCGACGTCCGCCTTGACCAGGGTGACCGGCCCCTGCTGGTCGACGCCGTCGACCTTGGCGGTGAGCACGGAACCTCCCCTGGCCTCCGGCTGGGCGGACCCCCACCGCTGCCCGGACGACTCCACCCGGTTCAGCGCGATGTTCACCGGGATGTCCACCGCGTTGTTCAACAGCTTGACGTCCAGGGCGAGTTCGGCGGCGACGGCGCGCGCCTTGCCCGGGTTGGGCGAGCCCGTCGGAGCGCCCGGAGCACCCGGAGCGGCCTGAACGGGCCCGGCGGTGAGCGCGGTGCTCACCAGTGCGACGGCGGTCGCGGAAACGATTCGGCGAGAGGAACGACGAGTGAATCGACGAGAGGACAAGGCGATACCCCCACTCAGATGAAACGATGAGCCGCCAGTCTTCTCGAACAATCCGTCACATGAGCAACACGGAACGTCATTTCACCCGTTGGAGTGAGATTGACGTTCCGCGCTGACCTGAACCTGCTAAGGCCGTCGGAGCCCTACGGGAGCCGCCAGTCCACCGGCTGCGCCCCCTGCCGCACCAGCAGCTCGTTCGCCCGGCTGAACGGCCGGGAGCCGAAGAAGCCCCCGCTCGCCGAGTACGGGCTCGGGTGCGCCGACTCGATCGCCGGGACGTCCCCGAGCAACGGCCGCAGGTTACGGGCGTCGCGGCCCCAGAGGACCGCCACCAGCGGCCCGCCGCGCGCCACCAGCGCCCGGATCGCCTGCTCGGTGACCTCCTCCCAGCCCTTGCCCCGGTGCGCGGCGGGCTTGCGCGGCGCGGTGGTGAGCGCGCGGTTGAGCAGCAGCACGCCCTGCCGCGTCCACGGGGTGAGGTCCCCGTTGGACGGCTGCGGCAGGCCGAGGTCGGTGCCGTACTCCTGGAAGATGTTGATCAGGCTCGCCGGGATCGGCCGCACCTCCGGCGCCACCGAGAAGCTGAGCCCGACGGCGTGGCCGGGGGTCGGGTACGGGTCCTGCCCGACGATCAGCACCCGCACGTCCGCGAAGGGCTGTTGGAAGGCCCGCAGCACGTTCGGCCCGGAGGGCAGGTAGGTACGGCCTGCGGCCAGTTCGGTGCGCAGGAAGTCGCCCATCGCGGCGACCCGTCCGGCGACGGGTTCCAGGGCGGTGGCCCAGCCGGGCTCGACGATCTCATTCAGTGGACGCGGTGCCATGGTCGCCACCCTATCGGCCTACACCGACAGGGCGTTCAGCGGATGATCATGCGCCCGAGGACCTGCCGCCGACCCTCCCGGCCACCCACCGGAGCGACCGCCGCCGGCTCTCCCGACAGCCCTCCCGACCCCCACCGGAGCGACCGCCCGGCCGCCCGATCAGCCGACCGGCCGCCCCCGCAGCACCACCAGCCGCGGGTCCGCGAGCACCCGCACGTCCGCCCGCGGGTCCTCCGCGTAGACCACGAAGTCCGCCGACGCGCCCTCCTCCAGGCCCGGCCGCCCCAGCCACCGCCGCGCGCCCCAGCTCGCCGCCGACAGCGCCTCGGCCGGGCTCAGCCCGGCCCGCACCAGCTCCGCCACCTCCTCCGCGACCAGCCCGTGCGCGAGCGAGCCGCCCGCGTCCGTGCCGACGAACACCGGGATGCCCGCGTCGTGCGCGGCGCCCACGGTGTCGTACCGGCGCTCGTGCAGCCGCCGCATGTGCGCCGCCCAGGCCGGGAACTTGGCCTCGCCGCCGGCCGCGAGGCCCGGGAAGGTCGCGATGTTGACCAGGGTCGGCACGATGGCCACCCCGCGCTCGGCGAAGACCGGGATCAGCTCCTCGGTCAGCCCGGTGGCGTGCTCGACGCAGTCGATCCCGGCCGCCAGCAGGTCCGGCAGCGACTCGGCCGCGAAGCAGTGCGCGGTGACCCGCGCGCCCTCCTCGTGCGCCGCCGCGATCGCCTCGGCCAGCGCGTCGCCCGGCCAGCAGGCGGCGAGGTCGCCGCTGTCGCGGTCGATCCAGTCGCCGACCAGCTTCACCCAGCCGTCCCCGCGCCGGGCCTCGGCCCGCACGTACGCGGCCAGGTCGCCCGGCTCGATCTCGTGCGCGTAGTTGCGGATGTAGCGGCGGGTGCGGGCGATGTGCCGGCCGGCCCGGATGATCCGGGGCAGGTCCTCGCGCTCGTCGATCCACCGGGTGTCGGCGGCCGAACCGGCGTCGCGGATCAGCAGCGTGCCGGCGTCGCGGTCGGTGAGCGCCTGCTTCTCGCTGGTCTCCGCGTCCACCGCGCCGTGCGCGTCCAGGCCGACGTGGCAGTGCGCGTCCACCAGGCCGGGCAGCACCCAGCCGGTCACGGTGCGGACGTCCCCGGCCGACGGCGGGCGGGTGAAGCTCACCCGGCCGTCCACCACCCAGAGTTCGTCCCGGACGTCCTCCGGGCCGACCAGTACCCGACCCCGCACGTGCAGCACCGCGCCATCGCTCATGGCCGCACTCTACCGACGGGCGGGTTCCGGGTGGGCGGCGCCGATGCGGCAGACTCGTTCCGGCACCGACCACCCCAGCGTCCCCGCAGCGAGAGGCCATCCCGACGTGAGTCCCTTCCTCGACCTCCCCCCGCTCAGCGCCGCCGAGTTCGCGGCGATCGAGGACCGGGTGGCCGCACTGCTGCACACCGGGGCCGACGTGATCGTCACCCAGGGCGAGGCCCTGCTCCCGTTGGAGGCCGCGATCCGCGGCGCCGCCCACCCCGGCTCGACCGCGCTCAACATCGTCACCGGCCCGTACGGGCAGACCTTCGGCAACTGGCTGCGCTCCTGCGGCGCGACCGTCGTCGACCTCGCCGTTCCCTTCGACGGCGCGGTGAGCGCGCGGCAGGTAGCCGACGCCCTCGACGCCGACCCCGCGATCGACTTCGTCTCGCTCGTCCACGCCGAAGCCGCCACCGGCAACACCAACCCGGTCGCCGAGATCGCCGCCGTGGTCCGCGAGCACGGCGCCCTGCTGATGCTCGACGCGGTCGCCTCCGTCGCCGCCGAACCGCTGCTGACCGACGAGTGGGGCATCGACCTGTGCGTCATCGGCGGCCAGAAGGCGATGGGCGGCCCGGCCGGGGTCTCCGCCGTCTCGGTCTCCGAGCGCGCCTGGGAGCGGATCGCCGCCAACCCGGCCGCCCCGCGCCGCTCCTACCTGTCGCTGCTCGACTGGAAGGAGCGCTGGACCGACGCCGGCCGCAGCGTACTTCCGCACGCCCCGGCCCAGTTGGAGATGCTCGCGCTCGGTGCCTGCCTGGACCGGATCGCCGCCGACGGCCTGCCCGCCGTCATCGCCCGCCACCGCGCCGCCGCGGCCGCCACCAGGGCCGGCGTCCGTGCGCTCGGCACCCTGACCCCCTTCGTCGCCGAGGACGCCCACGCGGCCCCGGTCGCCACCACCCTGCGCACCCCGGACGGCGTCGACGCCGCCGCCCTCGCCGCCCGCCTCGACCCGGCCCTGCCCGTCCAGCCGGGCGGCGGCGCGCTGGCCGCCACCATGCTCCGGGTCAACCACTACGGCCCGGCGGCCGCGCTGGGCACCGTCCGCGCCTGCCTCGCCGGCCTCGCGACGGCCACCGGCGTCGACGCCGGGCCGGCCCTGGCCGCCGCCGAGGCCGCCTGGCACGCGAGCGTGTAGAGCGTGTAGAGCGTGCGGGACGCACGGAGCGGCCCCCGGGAACCCTTCCCGGGGGCCGCTGCCGTCCGTGCCCGTCCGTGTTCGTCCGTGCCCGTCCGTGTTCGTCCGTGCCCTCAGTGCCCGCCCGTGTCCACCACCTCGACGCCGCGGATGTTCCGCTCGATCTCCTCCGCCGGCAGCGCGACCGCCAGCGCCCAGTAGTAGATGACCACCGAGAACACCGACACGACGGCGATGTCCCACCACAGCGGCAGGTTGCCCTTCGCGCCCGCGCCGAAGGTGCCCTGCCAGGAGGTGAGCCCCATCCCGACCAGGTAGACCGGCAGCCACTGCCCCGCCTTGAAGTCCATCCGCGGGGCGTTCGGGACGCCCTTCGAGACGGCGTACGCGGAGTAGCCGCCGAGCAGCACGTACCCGATCACGATCGCCAGGCCCAGGCGCCAGAGGGTGTCCCAGCCGGACCAGTAGATGACCAGGCTCGCCACCACGAAGGCCAGCGGGGAGATGATCGTGCCGGCGGGCAGGTGGTAGGAGCGCTCCATTCCCGGCAGCCGCTTGCGCAGCACACCGAAGGCCAACGGGGCGCCGGCGTACATCAGCACCACGGCCGACGTGATGAAGCCGACCAGCCGCTGCCAGCTCGGGAAGGGCAGGAAGCAGATCACCCCGGCGACCCACGCGATGATCAGGCCGAGCCAGGGCACCGAGCGCTTGTCGGTGAACTGCAGGGCCTGCGGCGCGTAGCCGTTGCGGCTCAGGCCGTACGTCACCCGCGAGCTGGAGGTCATGTAGACCAGGCCGGTGCCGGCCGGCGAGATGATCGCGTCGATGAAGAGGATGGTGGCCAGCCAGCCCAGGCCGATCAGGGTGGCGAGGCCCGCGAACGGCCCGCTGATGCCGGGGTAGGTGAGCGTGCCCCAGCCACCGGCGAAGGTCTCCGGCGGGAGGGCGCCGATGAACACCACCTGGAGCAGGACGTAGATGACCGTGCCGATCACCACCGACCCCAGGACGGCCCGGGGGATGTCCCGGCGGGGGTTGCGGCTCTCGCCGGCCCACTGGATGGCCTGCTCGAAGCCGAGCAGCGCGAAGATCACCCCGCTGGTGCTGATCGCGGCGAGCACGCCCTTGGCGCCGTCCGGCGCGAAGCCGTGGACGCTGAAGTTGGAGCTGTGGAACTCGGTGAGCCCGAGCGCGAAGATGGTCAGGATCGGCACGGCGACCTTCCACACGGTCGCCACGCTGTTGGTGTGCGCGAGGAGCCTGACGCCGAGGAAGTTGATCGCGACGAAGACACCCATCAGCGCGGCCGCGACCACGAACCCGGCGCCGGTGAGCGTCAGGTTCTTGTTCAGCAGGCCGTCGGCCCAGGACCAGTGCTGGGCGTAGTTGATCATCGCCTGCACCTCGATCGGCGCGATGGTCGCCGCCTGCAGCCAGGTGAACCAGCCGAAGGACATCCCCGCGAACCCGCCGAAGGCGTAGTGCGGATACCGCGCCGTCCCGCCCGCCACCGGGAACAGCCCGCCCAGCTCGGCGTGCACCAGCGCCAGCAGGATGATCGCCACCGCGCCGACCCCCCACGACACCAACGCCGCGGGCCCCGCCGCCACCGCCGCCTTCTGCGCGCCGAACAGCCAGCCGGAGCCGATGATGGCGCCGACGGAGGCCCACAGCAGCCCGGCGACCCCGACCTCCCGCTTGAGCCCGGTATGCCCCGAGGCAACCGGACCCGTGTTCGTATCGGAATGAGCCATGCCCGGCCGCCTCTCACATCAGGGAAAATCCACCCCGACAGTGCCGCAGCCCCAGCGCCTCCCCCACCCCGAAACGCGCTGCACCCCGCCCCCGTCAGCCAGACGGACGAAGCCCCCCGCCGCTGCCGCCCCCTCCCCTCCCGCACCGACGCCGGACCGCGGTCCGGCCCCGAGCGGCTCGACGCGGGACCGTCGGCCGTTCGGAGGAAACGGCCGCCGATGCCGGCCGCTCCCCTTGCGCAGCAACGCCACCGGAGTGTCGTCCTGCGGCTCGATCAGCCCGCCGTCCCGCCGCATGATCAGCGGGTACGCCTCCGAGTAGTCGGCCGCGATTCCGACCGGCTGCCAGACCATCCCGTCCCACTCCACCACCAGCCGGGGAAGGCCGTGGACGGATGCCGCCCATGCCGCTCCTCGGGCACGAGCACGAGCACGATCGCGTCCCGCGTCCCCTCCGGCCGGTCCCGACCAGCCCGAGCCGCGTACCACTCCGCGAGCGACTCGTCGTCGGGAAAGCCCATGCTTCGCCCCCCTGCTCGGCTTCGCCCCGAACGGTGGCCCGCTGCCCCATCGCGGTTGTTCCCGCAGCGTTCACCTGCCGGGCACCCGGAACTCACCGCCGACAGGCAGGCTCCAACAACGGGCAAAGTTGGCTATACAACTTCGCCCCGAAACGCCGCCGAGGAGGAGACCACCCATGACCGAGCTGCCGCCGTACTGGCTGCGCGACAACTGCCCGTGCGCCGAGTGCCGGGATCCGCGGAACGGGCAGAAGCTGTTCCAGGTCGACGACCTGCCGGAGGACCTGACGATCGCGGCGAGCGCCGAGGTCGGCGGGCTGCTGGAGGTGCTCTGGTCGGACGGGCACCGGTCGCGGTACGAGCCGGAGTGGCTGGACGCGGCGGACGAGGGCGACGGGCGCACCGAGGCCGGCAAGCGGCTCTGGGTGGCGGCGGACTTCGCCCGCGGGATCCCCGAGGCCGCGTGGGAGGCGTACCTCGCCGACCCCGCCGAGCAGGCCGCGGTGCTCGCCGCCGTCCGCCGCAGCGGGTTCGCGGTGCTGCGCGGGGTGCCGGCGGTGGAGGGGCAGGTGCTGCGGGTGGCGGAGAGCTTCGGCTACGTGCGGGTCACCAACTACGGGGAGCTGTTCGACGTCCGGGTCGAGCCCGATCCCAACAACCTCGCCTTCACCAGCGTCGCGATCGCCCCGCACACCGACAACCCGTACCGCGACCCGGTGCCGACCCTGCAGCTGCTGCACTGCCTGGAGAACTCGGCGACCGGCGGCGACTCCGGGCTGGTGGACGGGTTCAAGGCGGCGGCCCTGCTGCGCGAGGAGGCGCCGGCCGACTTCGCGACGCTGACCCGCACGCCCGTGCCCTTCGCGTTCCGCGACCGCCGCACCGAGCTGCGGGCCGACCGTCCGCTGATCGACGTGGACCCGCTGGGGAGGATCCGCGAGGTGCGGTTCAACAACCGCTCGATCGGGACCCTGCGCGGCGGCCGAGACGACCTGGAAACCTTCTACGCCGCCTACCGCCGGTTCGCCGCGATCACCCTGCGCCCCGAGCTGCGGCTCGCCTTCCGGCTCGGCCCCGGCGACTGCCTGGTCTTCGACAACACCCGCCTGCTGCACGCCCGGACGGCCTTCCGGCAGGACGGCCACCGGCACCTCCAGGGCTGCTACGCCGACCTCGACTCGCTGGCGAGCACCCTCGCCGTGCTGCACCGCCGCACCGCCGCCCTGGACGCGATCGCCGGGCTGTTCGCGGGCGAGGGCGCCGGGGAGTACCTGGGCGAGGAGGTGACCATGGCCGAGCACATGCTGCAGGCCGCGGCCGCCGCCGAAGCCGCCGGGGCGCCGGACCACCTGGTCGCCGCCGCCCTGCTGCACGACGTCGGCCACTTCCAAGGGTCCCTGTACGGACGAGATCTGATGCAAGGTCAGGACAACCGGCACAGCGACACCGGCGCGGACTGGCTGGCCCGCTGGTTCGGTCCGGAGGTCACCGAGCCGGTCCGGCTGCACGTCGCCGCCAAGCGCTACCTGTGCGCGGCCGAGCCCGGGTACCGCGAGCGGCTCTCCGCCGCCTCCGCGTACACGCTGACCGTGCAGGGCGGCCCGATGGGCGAGATCGAGGCCGCCGCCTTCGCCGAACTCCCGGGCGCGACGGACGCGGTGGCGGTGCGGCGCTGGGACGAGCAGGCGAAGGTGGCCGGCGCGCCGACCCCCGGCTTCGACCACTACCGCCCGCTGCTCGTCTCGCTCATGCGCTGACGCACGGACGCACCGGCACGCGCGGGAGGGACTCAGTCCAGCTCCCGCGCGTGCCGCGAAAGCGCCGAGGTGGCCAGCGAGTTGTGCACGCTGAAGGCCACCGTCCCCGGCAGGTAGCGGTCCTGGGACCACTCCACCGGGGTGCCGGTCGGGTCGGTGGTGCGCCGCCGCTCGCGCAGCAGCGGGCCGCCCCGGCGGCAGCCGAGCAGCCGGGCGTCCTCCGCGTTGGCGGCGACGATGTCGATGGTGTGGTCGGCATCGGTGAACAGGATGCCGTGCTCGCGCAGCACCTCGGTGTGCGAGACCACGTCCGTCGGCAGTTCGGCGACGATCTCGCCGACCCGCGGCGGGTAGACGGTGCGCTCGACCATCACCGGCGTGCCGGACAGCGTCCGCAGCCGGACCGTCACGTACACCTCGGCGCCCGGCTCCAGGCGCAGCTGCTCGCGCTCGGCGGCGTCGGCCGGGCGGCGCACCAGCGAGTCCAGGATGCCGCCGGGCTCCTCGCCCATCGAGTACGCCCAGTGCGTGAAGCTGAGCAGTTCGGAGAAGCTCTGCACCCGGGCGCCGCCGAGCACGACCCGGCGGGTGCCGCGACGGGAGGTGACCAGGCCGTCGGAGCGCAGCACCGCGAGCGCCTGGCGGACGGTGCCGCGGGAGACGCCGTACTGCTCGGCCAGCGCGCCCTCGGCGGGCAGCCGGCCCGCCTCGCCGTACGCGCCGGTGGTGATGGCCTCGCGGAGGTCGGCGGCCACCTTCCGGTACAGCGCGCCGGGGGCGCGCTCCTCGGTGGCGGCGGGGCGCTGGGGCTCGGTTGCCACGTCAGTCAATGTCCCTCCTGGGGCGGTGTCCTGCGCCGCGGTACCGGTGCGGACTGCCCGACCTTATCCCGCTGCGCCTTCGAAGCATCGCACCGACCGGATCACGCTCCGATGGCCGGATTCCACCGTTCCCGCAGCCGACCCCGGTTCTGAGCCGTCCGTTCACCTTCCCGTCACCGGACTCCGGCGTACTTACCTCCGTCAGCGAAGTTGGCTAGTCAACTCGGACGGTTCCGAACAGCACCGAAGCGTGGACGACTCCGGACCGCCACTCGCCAGATCCCCCGATCGAGACGCCTCACTCGCAGTTCCCCCTTCTCAGGAGACTGACCCGTGTCCGTGCACCGCGCCCGTACCGCCGCCTTCGCGGCCGTCCTGACCGCCGCCGCGCTCTCCCTCACCGCCTGCGGTTCCGCCGGCTCCTCCGCGAAGTCCGGCGACGCCGCGGGCGGCAAGAACGCCAAGACCGCCACCTCGGTCGCCGACTTCGGCGGCATGGACGGCCTGGTCGCCGCCGCCAAGAAGGAGGGCAAGCTGCACGTCATCACGCTGCCGCGCGACTGGGCGAACTACGGCAAGCTGATGGACGACTTCAAGGCCAAGTACGGCATCGAGATCGAGGACGAGAACCCGGACGGCTCCAGCCAGGACGAGATCAACGCGGTCACCTCCCGCAAGGGCCAGGACCGCGCCCCCGACGTCGTCGACCTCGGCTCCGCCTTCGCGCTGAGCGCCGCCAAGCAGGGCCTGCTGGCCCCGTACAAGGTGGCCGACTTCGACAAGATCCCGGCCACCATGAAGGACGCCGACGGTCTGCGCTACAACGACTACGGCGGCTACATGTCGATCGGCTGCGACGCCAAGAAGGTGTCCGTCTGCCCGAAGACCTTCGCCGACCTGCTGAAGCCCGACTACAAGGGCATGGTCGCCCTCAACGGCAACCCGACCAAGGCCGGTGCCGCCTTCGGCGCCGTGTACGCGGCCGCGCTCGCCAACGGCGGCTCGCTGGACAACATCCAGCCCGGCATCGACTTCTTCGGCAAGGTCAAGCAGGCCGGCAACTTCAACCCGGTCGAGGTCACCCCGGCGACCATCGAGAAGGGCGAG
Organism: Kitasatospora sp. NPDC086791; assembly: GCF_040685975.1. Taxonomy (NCBI): domain Bacteria; kingdom Bacillati; phylum Actinomycetota; class Actinomycetes; order Kitasatosporales; family Streptomycetaceae; genus Kitasatospora; species Kitasatospora sp. NPDC086791. The sequence continues at coordinate 82,262 of NZ_JBFBOC010000010.1, forward strand.
ACCCCGATCAGCATCGACTGGTCGTACCTGAACGCCGGCTACGCCGACAAGTTCAAGGACAAGGGCATCGACTGGCAGGTCGCCATCCCCTCGGACGGCTCCTACGCCCAGTACTACAACCAGGCCATCAACAAGGACGCCCCGCACCCGGCGGCCGCCCGCCTGTGGGAGGAGTACCTCTACAGCGCCCAGGGCCAGAACGGCTTCCTCGGCGGCTACGCCACCCCGGCGCTGTTCGACGCCATGAAGACCGCCGGCACGCTGGACGCGGCCGCCGCCGCCAAGCTCCCGCCGGTCGAGAAGCCCTTCACCACCTTCCCGACCCAGGACCAGACGGACGCGGCCAAGAAGACCGTGACCGAGAACTGGGCCAAGGCGATCGCGGGCTGACCTGAGATGACCACGGCTCCCACCCCGGTGCCGGCCTCCGCCTCCGCCGCCCAGAGCGGCGGGGGCGACCCCGGCCCCGTCTCCCCCACCACGGCCCCGGCCCGCACGGCCGAGGCCCCCCGTCCCGGCAAGCGCCGGGCCGGCGGCCGAGCCTGGCTCGCCGCCCTCCCCCTGCTGCTGTTCTTCGTGATCGGCTTCGGCCTGCCCGCCGTCGCGATCGCCATCGGCGCGTTCACCACCTCGACGGACGCGCCCGACGGCGGCGGCACCTTCACCACCGACAACCTCACCGGCTCCCTCCAGGGCGCCTACTGGACCGCCCTGTGGGGCAGCGTGAAGCTCTCGCTGCTGACCGCGCTGATCGCCACCGTGGTCGGCCTGCCGCTGGCCCAGGCCGTGGCGACCTCCCGGTTCCGGGTCTTCCGCGAGGCCGTGATGTCGGCCTCCGGCGTGCTCGCCAACTTCGGCGGCGTGCCGCTCGCGTTCATGTTCGTCGCGACCCTCGGCAACTCCGGCGAGGTCACCAAGAAGCTCGGTCTGACCCGGCACGGCTGGAGCCTCTACACCTTCTCCGGCCTCTCGGTGGTCTACCTCTACTTCCTGGTCCCGCTGATGGTCATCACCATCACCCCGGCCCTGGAGGGCCTGCGCGTCCAGTGGCGCGAGGCCGCCTCCAACAACGGCGCCACCTCGCTGCAGTACTGGCGGCACGTCGCGCTGCCGGTCCTGCTGCCCTCGCTGCTCGGCGGCTTCGTGCTGCTGTTCGGCGCCTCCTTCGCCGCGTACGCCACGGCCGAGGCCATGGTGGGCAGTTCGGTGCCGCTGATCTCGATGCAGATCGGCGACGCGCTGTCCGGCAACGTCCTGGTCGGCCAGGGCAACCTCGCCCTCGCCCTCGGCCTCGACATGATCGTGGTCGCTTGCCTGGTGATGGCCGTGTACCTGCCCCTTCAGCGCCGGAGTGCCAAGTGGCTCGCCTGATCGATCGCATCCGTTTCGGCCGCGGCCTGGTCCTGCTGCTCTGCGGCGTCTACTTCGCCGTGCCGATGGCCGCCTCGCTGTGGTTCAGCATCGACGACAACAAGGGCGGCACCACCTTCCGCGCCTACACCGAGCTGCTGAACGCCCCCGGCTTCGTCGACAGCCTGGTGCTCAGCCTCGAACTGGCCGGCGTCACCGTCGCGGTGCTGCTGCTCCTGCTCGTCCCGGCGATGCTCGCCGCCCGGCTCGGCGCGCCCCGGCTGCGCCCGGTGATCGAGGTGATGTGCTCGATGCCACTGGTCGTCCCGGTGGTCGCGCTCACCACCGGCATCATCGGCGTGCTGCGCTGGGGCCCGGACTACCTGCGGGACACCCCGCTGTTCCAGACCATCGTGGCGATCCAGAACCCGGACTTCCCGATCGTCCTGATCATCGCCTACGTGCTGATGGCACTGCCCTTCGCCTACCGGGCGCTCGACGCCGGGCTGCGCGGCGTGGACGTCGTCACCCTGGTCGAGGCCGCCCGCAACTGCGGCGCGGGCTGGCTGCGCGCGGTGTTCACCGTCGTCCTGCCGAATCTGCGCAGCGCGCTGCTGAACGCGGCCGTGCTCACCGTCGCCCTGGTGCTCGGCGAGTTCACCACCGCCTCCATCCTCGGCTTCGCCCCCTTCTCGGTGTGGATCAACTCCAACGGCAAGAGCGACGGCCAGATGTCCGTCGCGGTCTCGATGCTCAGCCTGCTGATCGTCTGGCTCGTCCTGCTGCTGATGTCCGCCGTCGGCCGCGGCCGCAAGGCCGCGCGCTCCTGAGCGCACCGCCCGTACGGTCCTGAACCACCCCACGCTTTCCAGGAGTTACCAGCCATGACCACGGCCCCCGCCCCCGTCGCCGGCGTCGCGCTCGCCCCCGGCAGCGCCACCGTCGAGTTCCGCTCGCTGCGCCGCTCGTTCGGCGCCACCACCGCCCTCGACGGCCTGGACCTCACCGTCCACCCGGGCGAACTGCTCGCCCTGCTCGGCCCGTCCGGCTGCGGCAAGACCACCGCGCTGCGCATCCTGGCCGGCTTCGAGCAGCACGACTCCGGCGAGGTCCTGGTCGACGGCCGGGACATCACCGCGATCCCCGCGCACAAGCGCGACGCGGGCATGGTGTTCCAGTCGTACAGCCTCTTCCCGCACCTGACCGCGCTGGACAACGTCGCCTTCGGCCTGCGGATGCGCGGCACCGGCAAGGCCGACCGCCGCAAGCGCGCCCAGGAGCTGCTGGAGCTGGTCGGCCTGCCGCACCGCGCCGAGCACTACCCGCACCAGATGTCCGGCGGCCAGCAGCAGCGCATCGCGCTCGCCCGCGCGCTCGCCCTGCAGCCGCGCGTGCTGCTGCTCGACGAGCCGCTGTCGGCGCTGGACGCCAAGGTCCGGCTGCAGCTGCGCGAGGAGATCCGGCGCCTGCAGCAGGAGTTGGGCATCACCACCCTGTTCGTCACCCACGACCAGGAGGAGGCGCTGTCGATGGCCGACCGGGTCGCCGTGCTGCGCGCGGGCCGGCTGGAGCAGTGCGCCACCCCGTCCGAGCTGTACGGCCGGCCGACCACCGCCTTCGTCGCCGAGTTCGTCGGCACCATGAGCCGCATCCCGTGCACCCGGGCCTCGGACGGCGTCGAGGTGCTCGGCCGCCGCCACGCGGTCGACGGCGAAGTCCCGGCCGACGGCGAGCTGCACGTGCTGGTCCGCCCGGAGAACGTCATCCTGACGCCCGCCGAGAACGGCCCCGCGCTGGTGGTCTCCGCGTCCTTCCTGGGCGCCGTCACCCGGCTCACCGTCCGCCTCGACGACGGCACCGAGGTCAAGGCCGACCTGCCCACCGAGGCCACCGCCGCGCTGCCGGTCGGCTCGCGCGCCGGGCTCACCCTGCCGGAGCGCCCCGTGCTGGTCGACCGCCGCCCGGTCTGAGAGCCTTGCACGTCCTCTGCTCCGATTCTGAGAACCGCCGAAGGTACCGCCATGCCTGAATCCGCACAGCCCGCATCCGCACAGCCCGCATCCGGGGTGACCGACGGGGCCGCCCTGCCCGCCGCCGTCCTCTTCGACATGGACGGCACCCTGGTCGACACCGAGCAGCTGTGGTGGCAGAGCGCCGCCGAGATCGCCGAGGAGCTCAGCCACCCGCTCACCGACCAGGACGCCCCCGAGGTGCTCGGCCAGGCCGTCGAGCACACCGCCGCCCACCTCCACCGGGTCAGCGGCACCAGCCTCAGCGAGGCCGAACTCGCCGCCCGGCTGGGCGAGTCCTTCGCCGGCAAGGTCGCCGCCGACACGGTGCCGCGCCCCGGCGCGCTGGCCCTGCTGGCCGCGCTGCGGGACGCCCGGGTGCCCACCGCGCTGGTCTCCGCCTCCCCGCGCCGGGTGGTCGACCTGGTGCTGTCCGTCATCGGCCGGGACTGGTTCGCCGTCACCATGGCCGCCGAGGACACCGAGCGCACCAAGCCCGCCCCCGACCCGTACCTCGCCGCCGCCGAGCGGCTCGGCCTCGACCCGGCCGCCTGCGTCGCCGTCGAGGACACCCCGACCGGGGTCGCCTCCGCCACCGCGGCCGGCTGCGCCGTGCTCGCCGTGCCGTCCACCGCGACGCCGATGCCGGACGGGGAGCGGATCACGCTGCTCGCCAGCCTGGAGCAGGCCGACCTCGCACTGCTCGGGAAGCTCACCGCCGCTCCGGCGGTTTGATCCCGACATGCCTTACGTCCTGCTCACCCTCGCCATCCTGAGCGAGGTCTGCGCCACCAGCTGCCTGAAACTCACCGAGGGGTTCACCCGCCTCTGGCCCAGCCTCGGGGTCGGCATCGGCTACGCGCTCTCCTTCTACCTGCTCGGCCGCGCGCTCAAGCACATCCCGGTCTCGGTCGCCTACGCGGTCTGGTCGGGGGCCGGCACGGCGGCGGTCGCCGGGATCGGCGTGGTCGCCTTCGGCGAGTCGCTCGGTCGGCTGCAGTGGCTGGGGCTCGCGCTGGTGATCGTCGGCGTGGTCGTGCTCAACCTCAAGGGCAGCCACTGACCGTCACACCCTGATGGTTCGTCAATTCGCGAAACAGCTGCTCGACTCACCCACCGGAGCGGGACGTCGGACTGGCCGACTTCCCGCTCCCGGCCGTTCGCTACGGTGTCCCCATGACGGACCCCCGGCCCCACCACTACCGCTTCGCCCACCGCGAACTCGCCCGCCAGGTACTGGAGTTCGGCCCGCGCGTAGCCACCCCGACCCCGGACGGCGGCAGCCTGCTGCCCGTCGTCACCCAGATCTGGGACGACCTCGGCCGGGCCCTCCCGCCCGAGGACCGCCTGCCCGCCCACGGCCTCGACTGCCGCCACCTGTCGGTCGACGGCCACCACATGCTGCTGGTCACCCTGCCCACCCCGGCCGGCGCGACCGAGGCCCACTTCGTCGCCGCCGTCCACCCCCAGGGCGGCCGGACCGTCCGCTACCTCACCCTGGAACACGCGCTCGACCCCTTCGACGGCACCCCCGGCACCGTCCTCGGCGAGTGGACCCCCGACAACCACCTCAACCACGGCCCGGGCCCCTCCCCCACCGCCGAACTCTTCGTCGCCGCCGTCGTCCGCCTCGTCGCCCCCAAGAAGCGCGGCCCCTGGCGCCGCTGACGCAGCCTGTGGGCGACCGGCCGACCGGGAGTGCCGCGTACGGCACTCCCGCCCGGACGGCTACGGCCGCGCCACGCGGGCCCGCAGGTAGTTGCGGCGTCCGAAGTTGGGCTCGTCGACCGCCGTCAGGTCCTCCACCTGGAAGCGGTACAGCGCGGCCGCGCCGCCGCCGGTGAGGAACTGGCGCCGGACCTCCTCGTCCTGGGCGAAGGACGGGTAGCGCCCCTGGTACGCGGCCAGGGCCGCCTCCGCCTGCCGTCCCCAGGCCTCGCTCGCGCTGCCGGTCAGCTGCAGACCGCGCAGCTGCTCGCCGAAGACGGGCGGCGGCAGGAAGACGGTGGCGGCGGCGCGGGCCTCCTCGGCGAGGTGGTGGCTGTGCCGGGTGGAGCGCTCGCTGACGAAGTAGAGGACGAGGTCGTCGTCGTAGGCGAAGAAGGCCAGGTTGGCGTGCGGCCCGTGCTCGTGGCCGGCGGTGGCGAGGGTGAGCACCATGGCCTCCGCGAGCAGGTCCTCGACGCCCTTGTGCAGCAGGTCGCCCGGCCAGTCCCCCTGCGTGATGTCGAGTCTGTACGGCATACGGCACTCCCTCCGCTGGCACGCCCGGCGCCCTCGCGCCCCGAGCACGACTGAGCCGGGCGGGCGCCCCCTGCGGAGGCCCCACGCCCGGCTCACATGCTCTACCCGCCACCCCGGCCGAACAAGGGCTGCGGAACGTGCGGAAGGTACGGAGCCGACGCCCTCAGTGCCGCTGCGCCTCGTGCTCCGCGTACCCGCGGCTCACCAGCGGCGGCTCCCCGGGCCCGAGCAGCGGCCGCAGCGCGCCGGACCGCATCCGGTCGACCAGCGGCCCGCAGCGACCGGCGACCGGCGCCAGCACCACCGCGGCCAGCAGGCCGACGAGCGCGCCGACCGCCACGTCGTGCGGGTAGTGCACACCGACCCAGACCCGGGACGCGGCCATCAGCACCGCGAACAGCCCGGCCACCCAGCCGAGCCGGCGGTCGACGAACCAGAGCGCGGCCGCAGCGGCGAAGGCGATCACCGCGTGGTTGCTCGGGAACGACCAGTCCCCGCTGACCGGGCAGGTCTCCAGTGAGACGCTGCCGGGGATCTGCGCACAGGGCCGGACCTCTTCGACGACGCCCTTGAACACCGAGTTGACGCCGAACGCGACGACCACGATCAGCGGCGAGGCCAGCACTTTGGCCATCACCGCCGAGTCCGCGCCGCGCGCCCGCCACCACGCCCAGAGCATGAAGAGCGCGAACAGCCCGAGGCCGAGCGCCGACCAGACCTTGATCAGTTCGTCCAGCCAGTGCGGGGCCGACTGCGCCCACCCGTTGATCCGGGTGTAGAGGCTGCCGTCGATGCCGCTGCCGTCGTAGACGGCCAGGGCCCGGGAGGACATCACGCGTCACCTCCGTGACGTGGCGCCTTACGGGCGCGGAACAGTTCGAGAACGATGGGGAGCACGGAGACAACTACTACCAGACCGATGACAGGCAGCAGATACCGGTCGATCCCGGGTACCGACGACCCGAGCGCGTACCCGGCGAGCACCACGCCGACCGTCCAGACCGCACCGCCGACGACCTGCCAGAGGGCGAACGACCGGACCGGCACCTCCAGCACGCCGCACAGCGGATTCAGCACCGTTCGGACCACCGGGATGAACCGGGCCAGCACGATCGCCTTGCCGTGGCCGTACTTCGCCAGCAGTTCCTCGGCCCGGGCGGCGCCCTTCAGCAGGCTCTTCCGCCCGGTGCGGCGCAGCAGCGCCCGGCCCCCGCGCCGGCCGATCAGATAACCGACCTGGGCCCCGACCAGCGCCCCGACCAGGGCGGCGGGGATCACCTGCCACAGTTCCAGCTGCGGCCCCCGGGTGACGCCGGGCACGCAGAGCAGTCCGGCGGTGAACAGCAGCGAGTCGCCGGGCAGGAAGAAGCCCACCAGCAGGCCGGTCTCGGCGAACAGCACCGCGGCGATGCCGAGCGCGCCGAACGCGGCGAGCAGGGAGGACGCGTCCAGCGGGTTCACCGCGAGGTGAACGGCCGGATCGACGGGGAACTGGAGCAAGGCTGGCGGACCTCCCGTACGTTGGAGGGCGGTTCACGACGGAACCCGCCCGGACCGCTCTGTTCACAGCGGTCCGCCGGGACCGGCTGTTCACAGCGGGACCGCCCAGACTGTCTACAGTGACGTAGACGGTCTACATGACTGTAGACGAAACTTGGAGGAACCGCCGCCATGTCCGACGTACCGTCCGCCCGCCGGCCCGCCGGGGAGCTGGAGGCCGAGGTGTTGGCCGCCCTCTGGTCGGCCCGGCAGCCGATGACGCCGCAGGACGTCCAGACGGCGCTCGGCGGGGACCTCGCCCGCACCACGATCGCGACGATCCTGGCCCGGCTGCACGACAAGGGGACGGTCGAGCGCACCCGGGTCGGCCGCGCGTACGCCTACACCCCGACCGTCCAGGACACCGCCGGACTGGCCGCCCGCCGGATGCACACCGAGCTGGGCCGCGAGGCCGACCGCTCCACCGTGCTGGCCCGCTTCGTCTCCGACCTCTCCGCCGAGGACGAGCAGCTGTTGCGCGACCTGCTCGGCGACGGCAGCGGAGCCACCGACGCCAGAGCCACCGAGACCGGGGCCACCGGCATCAGAACCGCCGACACCAGAGCCGTCGACACTGGCCACCCGCAGCCGGGCGTCCGGGGAGCAGCCGGCCGATGATGCTCGCCGTCTGGGCCCCGCTGCTGCTGCCCTTCCTGGCCGCGCCGCTGGCCCGCCGCCTCGCCGAGGCGCTGCCGCCGCGGGCCGCCGCCTGGATGCTGGCCGGCAGCGCCACCGTCCTGGCCGGCGGCACCCTCTGCTCGCTCGGCCTGCTCGCCGCCGCCGGACTGCTCCAGCTGCCGCCGGTCGCCGCCCTCGGCCACCTCTCACTGCGGTGGCTCACCGCGGCCGCGCCGGACGCCCCGCTCGCCGCCGTCGCGGCCGCCCTGGCCCTCGTCGCGCTCACCGCGCTGGCGGTGCGCACGGCCCGCCGTCGCCGGCTGGAACTGCGGACGGTCCGGGCCGCCCTCCCGCCCGGCGGCCAGGATGACCAGCATCCGGACATGCGCCCCCCGCGCGTCACCGTGCGCCGGGCGCGCACCCCGGAGCGCTTCACCACCGCGCCCCGGCCCGCCGGTACCGCACGCCCCGCCCGTCGCCGACCCGCCGGCACCGTGTTCACCGCCCTCCGGCGGCTCGCCGACTCGGCCGTCCCGGCCCTGCTGCACCCCGCCGAGCCCCCGCTCGCCGTCCTGGACGACGAGCGCGCCGACGCCTTCGCCCTGCCCGGCCGCCTGCCCCGCCCCGGCCGCCCGGGCGAACCCGGGCGGATCGTGGTCACCTCCGGCATGCTGCGCGCCCTCAGCGGCCCGGAGCGCTCCGCGCTGCTCGCCCACGAGCGGGCCCACCTGGTCGCCCGCCACCACGTCTTCCTCGCCCTCGCCGAACACGCCGCCCACGTCCACCCGGCGCTCCGCACACTGCGCGCGCCCCTCGGGTACCACCTGGAGCGCTGGGCCGACGAGGTGGCGGCGGCCCGGATCGGCGACCGCACCGTGACCGCGCGCGCGGTCGGCCGGGCCGCCCTCGCCGCGAGCCGCTCCCCCTGGCCGGACCGGCCCCGGCTGGCCCCCGCCGCCCACGCCGGGCCGGTCCCGCGCCGGGTCGCCGCGCTGCTCCAGCCCCGGCCGGCCCCCACCCGCGGCGCCCGGCTGCGGGCCGTCGCACTGGCCCTGGCCGCCTGCCTGGCGCTGAGCACCGGCGCCACCCTGGAGGCCACCGCCGACCTGCACCACACCGTCGAGGCCGCCCAGCAGGGCCCCGGCGCGCGGCACTGAGGGCCCTGCGCGCCCGGGGCCGCCCGTCCCGTACCGTCCGGTATGCCGAGTTGGCAGACCCCATCCCCACGGGCCCGGCTCACCCGTACGCTTTCGTCAGCGCGTCGGCCCCGGCGCGACCTCGAACGGCGGCGAGGAGCGGAACGAGTGCGGCAGACCGGACGGCAGTCCCGACGACCCGAGCGCCGCACCCCGCCGACCGCGACGGAGCTGACCAAGGTCCACGAGCGCACCCTCACCGACGCCGCCAACCGGGAGCTGGCCGGGCCCGCCTTCCCCGAGGAGGGCAGCACCCCCGGTCTGCTCGAACCCCGCCCCGAGATCGGCGACTCCTGGGCCCGGCTGCGCCGGCTCGGCCTCGACCCGGACACCGGCGCCGCCGCCGTCCTGCTCGGCCCGGCCGAAGTCGAACAGCGCCGCCGCACCAGCGGACTCGACTCGGTCCTGCCGGTGCTGCGCCAGACCCTGCTGGAGCCGACCGACGCGCTCCCGCTGATCCTCGCCATCGCCGACGCCGAGGGCCACGTGCTCTGGCAGGAGGGCGAACGCGGCCTGCGCCGCAGCGCCGACCGGATCGGCTTCATGACCGGCGCCCGCTGGACCGAGGAGAGCGTCGGCACCAACGGCATCGCCGTCGCCCTGCGCGCCCAGCGCCCGATGCACGTCCACTCCGCCGAGCACTACCTGCGCAGCCACCACTCCTGGACCTGCGTGGCCGCCCCCGTGCACGACCCCGGCACCGGGCAGCTGGTCGGCGCCATCAACCTGAGCGGCCCCGCCCACAGCATCCGCCCGTACCTGCTCCAGCTCACCGCCACCGCCGCCCGGCTCGCCGAGACCGAACTGCGCGCCCACCGGCTGGAGGCCCTGCACCAGCTGCGCGCCCTGGCCGCCCCGCTGCTCGCCCGGGTCGGCGGCCCGGCCCTGGTGGTGGACGCGGCCGGCTGGACCGCCGCCGCGGCCGGGCTGCCGCCGCCCAACCGGCTGCGGGTGCCCAGCGAGGGCTGGGCACCGGCCGCCGTGCAGTGGGTGCCCGGCCTCGGCGAGTGCGCGCTGGAGCCGCTCGCCGACGGCTGGCTGGTGCGCCCGGTCCGTCGGCCCGAGGAGAACGGCACCGGCACGGTGGACGCCGAGCAGGCCGAGGGAGCCCGGCTCCGGCTCGACCTGCGCCGGCCGGACCGCCCCGAGCTGTCCGTCCGGGGCGCGGTCGGCAGCTGGTCGCACCCGCTCAGTCCGCGCCACGCCGAACTGCTGCTCCTGCTCGCCACCGGACGCGAGGGCAGCTCCGCCGCCCAGCTCGCCGAGGCGCTGTTCGGCGACCGGGGCCGGACGGTGACGGTCCGTGCCGAGCTGTCCCGGCTGCGCCGCTACCTGGGCGGGCTGCTGGCCCACCGGCCGTACCGGATCGCCGAGTCGGTGCTGGTCACCGTGGACGGGCCGGACGACCCGTACGACTTGCTGCCCGCCTCCTCGGCCCCGGCCGTCCGGCGGCTGCGGGCCGCGCTGGCGGCGGGGAGGGTGCGGCTGCCCGGAGCGGCGCCCGTCCCACCGCCGCGTGCCCCCGGGGACGCCCCGCTCGGCTGCTGAGGCCCTTCACCCAACGGCACCGACCGGCACCGCTCGCCGTCGGCCGACCACCGGCCACCGACCGACGTCGGCCGTCAGCCGCCCGCGAGCAGCGCGGCCAGGTCGGCGTCGGTGGGGCCGCAGTCGCGCTCCTGCGCCTCGGAGACCAGCGCGTAGGTCCGGTCCAGCCAGGCCTGCACCCGGGGCTTGGAGACCTCCAACAGGGCGCTGCCGTGCGGCGATTCGAGCGCCAGGTGCAACGTCGAGCCGTGGCACGGGCAGTACGCCGGCCACAGCTTGACGTCGCCCTGGCCGCTCAACGTGCACAGGCCGTCGCGCAGCAGCTCGCGCGAGAACACCCAGTCGGCCTCGTCCGGCCTCCCCAGGTGGAACGTCAGCAGCACCTCGTACGGGTGGGCGGCGTCGAACCGGAACCGGGTGCGCACCTCGCCGACCACCTCCTCGCCCAGCGAGATCCGCAGGGTCAGCACCTCCTCCACCGCCGCCGGAGCGGCGGTGGAGCCATCCCCATCGCCGCCCGTGGGGGTGGCGGCGAGGGGTGCACTGGAGGCTGCGGACAGCGGGTCGGGCGGCATGACGGTCTCTCCGGGACGGCGTGGGATGTCCTCAGCCTGCGCCACCCCGCGCCGGGCGGGCAAGGGTTGCAAGGGGGTTGCAATAATCCCCGTCCGGGGCAACCGCCCCTTACCTCTCTTGTCGGACGGAGTGTCAACTTCCGTACATCGAACGGATGTCCACGAAATGGATGGAATCCGTCCACGGTACGACCGCCCGCTGGTACGCTCTCCCCCTTCCCCGGCGCGGGCCCGCGGCGGAGACCGGCCCCCGGCGGCCGGAGCCGGGTCCGGCGGCAGCGCGTGGGAGAATACGGCGACGCGACGGCGACTTCGGGGAGGGAGGGGTCCGGTGGCTGTGCGCGAGGACACCGCGCGGGACGTGCGGCACGAGCCCGAGCGGCACGGCCGGCACGGTCGGCCGCGCCCGTTCGGCGGTCGCTTCCGGCTTCCCACCCTGCGCTTCTCCGGCGCCGCGATGGCGATGTCCACCGTCGTCGGCATCAGCATCGCCACCACCCTCCTGCTCAACGAGCAGCAGGGGATCGGGCGTCGGGCCGGCGTGGCCCGGGTCGGATCCACCCCGCCGCCCACCCCGGGCGCCACCGACCAGGCCGAGGCCGTCGCCGCGCAGACCCCGACCGCCACCCCGGCCCCCGGCGGGCCGTCCGCCGCCCGGCCGCCGGCGCACCCGTCGACCCGCCCCTCGGGGGCCGCGCCGGTCGCGGCCACCCCGCCCGCCGGCCGCCCGGCACTTCCGGGCACACCGCTCGCGGCCCCGGACGGTGGTCAGATCGGCGGTCAGAGCGCCGCCGGAGCGGGCTCGCAGCCCTCCGGCACCCAGCTCACCGGCACCGAGCCGGGCGCCACCCCGGGCGGGCCGGCTCCGGTCGGGCCCTCGCCCGCCGCGCCGACCCCGCCCGGCGGACAGCCCACCGGACAGCCCGCCGGCGGCCACTCGCCGAACCTGCCCGGCCTCAAGCCCACCACCCCCACCCGTCCCGTCCCGCCGCCGGCCGACCCGGGCACCGGCGGGTCCCCGGACGGCACGGCCCCGACGGACCCGGGCGGCGACACCGGCACCCCCGGCCCCGGTACACCCGACCCCGGCACGCCCGACTCCGGTGTGCCCACGGGCAGGCCCGCGCCCGGCCCCGGCACCCCGGACCCGAGCGCCGATCACGCCCTGTCCGGCGTCGCCCTGGTCGCCCCACTCGGCCGCGACGGCCTGCGGCACGAGCTCGGCCTCACCGTGACCGAGCCGGTCACCGCCCTGCAGGCCGAGTTCCGGCTCGTCCCGGGCGATGCGGCCGCCGGTGCCGGCACCGCCTGGACCGACCTGCCCGGAGCCGTGGTCACCGTCCAGCAGGAGCGCGGCACCCTGGTGTACCGCTTCACCACGCCGCCCGGCACCGATGTCCGGCCCGGCCACTACGGCTTCGGCGTGCGCGGTGCCCGTCCGGCCGCCGCCGACCCGTCCGAGACCCGCAAGTCGGCCCCGGCGGAGAGCTGGAGCGCCTCCGCCTTCGCCCTCGGCCGGCCGCGCGCGGTGGCCGCGCTCGGCGGCTTCGGCCCCACCACGCCGCCGCCCGCCCCGCTGCCGCCCTTCGCGCCCCAGGCCCCCGGTGTCCCGGCCGCCCCCGGTGTTCCGGCCGCCCCCGGTGTTCCGGCCGCCCCGACGGCCCCGGCGCCCCGCTGACGCTCCCGGCCGTCCGGCGGCGCACCGCTGCCCCTCCTGCGCTGCACTGTGACGATATTCCGATTGTCCGACGATCCGACACCTGACCTGCCCGGACGGGCGCATCCCCGCACCCTCGTTCGTTACTGTGGGCAGCACCCGGCCGGGCGACCCCAACGGCCCCTGACCGGGGCCGCCGTTCCGCACCCGAGGAGGAGTCCGTGCCCACCGTCCTGACCCAAGGCGGCAACGCACCGCTGACCGCCGCGCGAGTGACCGTCGAGGTCACCGCACCCAAGGCGCTGGACGTCTCCGGCCTGCTGCTGACCGACGCCGGGAAGGTGCGCTCGGACGACGACTTCGTCTTCTTCAACGCCCCGAACGGCCCCGGCGTCAGCCACCGCCCGGCCACCGCCGGCACTCCCGACGCGATCACCGTCGACACCCGGGCCGTCCCGGCGGGCATCACCAAGATCGTGGTCACGGCCAGCCCCGCCGACCAGGTCTCCACCTTCGCCGGGACGGAACCCACCGCCACCGTCCGGGACGCCGACAGCGGCGAGGTCCTGGTCACCTTCACCCCGCCCCGGCTGGGCCTGGAGACCGCGCTGATCGTGGTCGAGGTCTACCAGCGCAACGGCGCCTGGAAGGTGCGCGCGGTCGGCCAGGGCTACGCCAACGGCCTCGCGGGCATCGCCACCGACTTCGGCGTCACCGTCGACGACGGCTCGGCCCCGGCCGCCGCCCGGAACGCCCCGCAGGCCCCGCAGGCCCCGGCCGCCCCGACCCTGCACCTCCCCTCCCCTGCGACCGCGCCTCCGGCGCCCCCCGCGGCCCCGTCCGCCGGCACCCCGGTCGACCCGCGGATCGCCCTCGCCACCGGCTCGCGCCCGCTGCCCCCGGCTCCGGCCCAGGCCGCCCCTGCTCCCGCACCCGCACCCGCACCCGCGAAGATCACCCTGGACAAGGGCCGGGTCAGCCTGGTCAAGGGCAGCTCCGTCTCCCTGGTCAAGAACGGCCGCCCCTTCCTCTCCTCCGTCCGGATGGCCCTCGGCTGGGAGCCCGCCGCCCGCGGCCGCAGCGTCGACCTGGACGCCTCCTGCCTCGCCTTCGACGCCCGCCACCAGCGGCTGGAGACGGCCTGGTTCATGAAGCTGAACATCTTCAACGGCGCCATCGCCCACTCCGGCGACAACCTCACCGGCGGCGGCGACGGAGACGACGAGCTGATCACCGTTCACCTGGAGGGCCTGCCGGCCGAGGTCCACGGGCTGGTCTTCGTCGTCAACTCCTTCTCCGGCCAGAAGTTCACCGACGTGAAGAACGCCTACTGCCGCCTGCTGGACGCCGGCACCAACGAGGAACTGGTCCGCTTCGACCTGACCCACTCCGAGCCGCGCACCGGCGTGGTGATGTGCAAGCTGGTCCGCCGCCCGGGCGGCGAGTGGGAGATGACCGCGCTCGGCGAGTACGTCGACGGCAAGACCGCCCGGGCGATGATCGAGCCCTCCGCCGCGCTGCTCTGACCCCGCCCCGGCACGCCCGCCCGCCCGCCACGCCCGCGGATTCACCCTCCTGAGGCATCAAGTCGCCCACCCGGCGGCTCGATTGACGCTCAGGGGGGTGAAAAACCGGTGGCCCACCCGGCCCTCCGCCGACCATCCTGATCGGATGCTCATCCGCGAAGCCACCCCCGAGGACTGGCCGGCCATCTGGCCGTTCTTCCAGACCGTCGTCGCCGCCGGCGAGACCTTCCCCTACCCCCTCGACATGTCCTCCGAGCTGGGCCGGGAGTGGTGGATGCACGCCGCCCCCGACCGGACGGTGGTCGCCGTGGGCGAGGACGGCACGGTCGTCGGCACCGCCACCATGAACCGCAACCGCCCCGGCAACGGCGGGCACGTGGCCAGCGCCAGCTACCTGGTCGACCCGGCGCACCAGGGCGAGGGCATCGGACGGGCCCTGGTCGAGCACACCCTCGACTGGGCCCGCCGGGCGGGCTACCGCGCCATGCAGTTCAACGCCGTGGTCGCCACCAACCACCACGCCGTGAAGCTCTACGAATCGCTCGGCTTCGAGATCGTCGGCACCGTCCCCGAGGCCTTCCACCACCCGGTCGACGGCTACGTCGGCCTGCACGTCATGTACCGGGCGCTGTAAGTCGGCCACCGGGCACGGGCGTTACTCCTCGATCGCCCCGCCGACCCGCCGCAGGTGCTGCCGGAAGCCGTACGACGGGTCGGCGGCGCGGCGCTCCAGGTACGCGGCGAAGCCGGTCTGCTGGCGCAGCGTGTCACCGGCGGCGATCCGCTCGGCCTGCGCGCGCTCGGTCCGGGCGATCGCGCCCGCCGCCTCCAGCACCTCCTCGACCCGGTCGGCCGGCACGAACAGCACCCCGTCCGGGTCGGCGAACACCACGTCCTCGGCGGTCACCGCGTGCGGTCCGACCCGCGCCGACAGCAGCGCCTCCGGCTCCCGCCCGTCCAGGCGCATCGGCCCGAGCGGCAGCGCGCCGTAGCTGAACACCGGCAGCCCGATCTCCAGCAGCTCGGGGGTGTCCCGGTGCAGCCCCCACACCACGATCCCGGCCACCCCGGCGGCCCGCGCCTCCAGCACCGCGAGGTCCCCGATGCAGGCCTCGTCCGTCCGCCCGCCGTTGTCGATCACCAGCACGTCACCGTCCCGCGCGGCCCCGTACGCCTCCAGGAACACGTCCACGCTCCCGTAGTGCCGCACCGGCAGCGCCCGCCCGGCCACCCGCGCCCCGGCCGTCACCCCGGCGACCCCCACCGGCGCCGCCCGCACCCCCACCCCGAGCCGCACGCAGGCGTCCGCCACCAGCGGCGTGGACAGCCCATCGAACCCCTTCAGCATCCCAACTCCTTCCGATGAAAGCCCAGTTCACCAGCACCGGAATCCTATGCCCGGCCCCGGACCCACACCATCGGGTGACAGTCCGCCGCGCACTGCAGCACCCGGCCCGACGGTGAATAGCGTGACGTCCATCTGAAGGAGGGGCATCATGAGTGCTGTGGCGCATGAGCAACCGATCACGGACTCCCCGTCGCAGGCCGACATCCTGCTGGAGAGCTTCCTGAGCCTGCACTCCCCCGAAGGCTTCCGGGCCGAGCTCATCGAGGGAGAGATCATCGTGGCACCACAGCCGGACGGCGATCACGAGGACTACATCGACCTGCTGATCGACCAGGTGAAAGCGAAGTCCGAGGTCCACATGCAGGTGTCCGGCGGCAAGGGCCTACGTCTGATCAGCGGCGGCCTGTGCCCGAAGAACCACGTCATCCCGGACGCGACGTTCGCACCGCGGGAGCTCCGCCTCTTCCGCGGCGCCCCGCCCTGGATGGAGCCGGACGACGTGGCCATGGTCGCGGAGATCACGTCGAGCAAACCGGACCAGGACCGCATCGCCAAACGGCACTGCTACGCCCGAGCCGGGATCCCGCTCCTCCTCCTCGTCGACCGCGAGAAGTCGCAGGTGAGCCTCTTCGAGAAACCGCACCGCGAGGAGTACACCGAGGTGCACTTGGCTGCCTTCGGCGAACCCCTCGTCCTCCCCCCGCCCTTCGAGTTCGAGCTGGACACCAAGGACTTCCTGTAGCAACACGAAACGGCTCGTACCCCCTCCCACACAGGGGGTACGAGCCGTTTCGAGCTTGCTGCCGGGTCAGCCCCGGGTGGCCATGGCGCGCAGGAAGAAGGTCAGGTTGGCCGGGCGCTCGGCGAGGCGGCGCATGAAGTAGCCGTACCACTCCTGGCCGTACGGGAGGTACACGCGCATGGTGTTGCCCTCGCCGGCGAGGCGCAGCTGCTCCTCGGGGCGGATGCCGAACAGCATCTGGTACTCGAAGGAGTCCCGCTTGCGGCCGTTCCACTGGGCCAGCTGGCCGGCGATCTTGATCATGTTGGGGTCGTGCGAGGCGATCATCGGGTAGCCCTCGCCGGCCATCAGGATCTTCAGCGCGCGAACGTACGCGAGGTCGACCTCGTGCTTGCCCTGGAAGGCGACCGACTCGGGCTCCTTGTAGGCGCCCTTGCACAGCCGCACGCGCGAGCCGGGGCCGGAGAACTCACGGCAGTCGGCCTCGGTGCGGCGCAGGTAGGCCTGGAGCACGACGCCCAGCCAGGGGAAGTCCGCCCGCAGCTCGCGCGCGATGGCGAGGGTGGAGTCGGTGGTGGTGTGGTCCTCCATGTCGAGGGTCACCGTGGTGCCGGCGTCGGCGGCGGCCTCGCAGATGCGGCGGGCGTTCTCCAGCGCGATCTTCTCGCCGTCCACCGGGAGGAACTGGCCGACGGCCGACAGCTTGACCGACACCTCGGCGCCGGCCGCCAGGCCGGTCTCCTTGAGGGCCTTGAGCAGGTGCTCGTAGGCCTCGGCGGTGCCGGCGGCCTGGGAGGCGTCCTGGGTGTCCTCGCCGAGGTGGTCCAGGGTGACCTTGCGGCCGGTGGCGACCAGGTCGTCGCAGGCGGTGACGGCGTCGTCGAGGGCCTCGCCCGCGACGAAGCGCTCGACTATCGCGTGGGTCGGGGGGAACTTCTCGACCACGGTGCGGACCTGCGGGGACCGGGAGGCCGCGAGAAGGGCGGAACGGAGCATCGTGACTCCTGGAGCTGGTGTTTCCAAGGGTGGCAGAAGGGCCGGGGCGGCGGAATCGGGGGAGCCGCGCGCGGCGCCGTCCCGGGCAGGGCGGCGGCGGGCGACGGGTGGAAGGGTCCGCCGCCCCGGCGGGCGACGCCCGGCTGCGGGGCCGGGCGTCGCGGGTGACCGATGGCCAGGGGTGTGGATCGGTCGGAGGGGCTGGTCAGCCCATGTGCGGGTAGCGGTAGTCCGTCGGCGGGACGAAGGTCTCCTTGACCGAGCGGGTCGAGGTCCAGCGCGCCAGGTTCTGCTTGGCACCGGCCTTGTCGTTGGTGCCGGAGGCCCGGCCGCCGCCGAAGGGCTGCTGGCCGACGACGGCGCCGGTCGGCTTGTCGTTGATGTAGAAGTTGCCGGCCGCGAAGCGCAGCTTGTGCATCGCGTCCTGGGCCGCCGCGCGGTCCTGGGAGATGATCGAGCCGGTCAGGCCGTACGGGGAGACCGACTCCATCTGGGCCAGCATCTCCTCGTACTTCTCGTCCTCGTAGACGTACACGGCCAGGATCGGGCCGAAGTACTCGTCCTTGAAGTACTCGCTCGCCGGGTCCTGGCAGACCAGGACGGTCGGGCGGACGAAGTAGCCGACGGAGTCGTCGTAGGTGCCGCCGGCGAGGACCTCCACGGCGGGGTCGGCCTGGGCGCGGTCGATGGCGGCCTTGTTCTTGGCGAAGGCGCGCTCGTCGATGACGGCCGACATGAAGTTGGACAGGTCGGTGACGTCGCCCATGGTGAGGCCCTCGACCTCGGCCGCGAACTCGTCCTTCAGCCCGGCCCACAGCGAGGCGGGGACGTAGGCGCGGGAGAGCGCCGAGCACTTCTGGCCCTGGAACTCGAAGGCGCCGCGGGTCATGGCGGTCTTCAGGACCTTCGGGTCCGCCGACGGGTGGGCGACCAGGAAGTCCTTGCCACCGGTCTCGCCGACGATCCGCGGGTAGGTGCGGTAGCCGGCGATGTTGGCGCCGACCTCGCGCCACAGGTGCTGGAAGGTGGCGGTGGAGCCGGTGAAGTGGATGCCGGCCAGCGCCGGGTGCTTCAGCGCGACCTCGGAGACGGCCAGGCCGTCGCCGGTCACCATGTTGATGACGCCCTTGGGCAGACCGGCCTCCTCCAGCAGCTGCATCAGCAGGTGCGCGGAGAACTGCTGGGTCGGGGACGGCTTCCAGAGCACCACGTTGCCCATCAGCGCGGGCGCGGTCGGCAGGTTGCCGGCGATCGCGGTGAAGTTGAACGGGGTGATCGCGTAGACGAAGCCCTCCAGCGGGCGGTGGTCGCTGCGGTTCCACACGCCGTCCGAGGAGATCGGCTGCTCGGCCATGATCTGGCGGGCGAAGTGCACGTTGAAGCGCAGGAAGTCGACCAGCTCGCAGGGGGTGTCGATCTCGGCCTGCTGCGCGGTCTTGGACTGGCCGAGCATGGTGGCGGCGGCCAGGGTCTCGCGCCAGGGGCCGGCCAGCAGGTCGGCGGCCTTGAGGAAGATCGCGGCGCGGGAGTCGAAGGAGAGCGCCTGCCAGGCCGGGGCAGCGGCCAGGGCAGTGTCGATGGCGTCCTGCGCGTCGGCCTGGGTGGCGTTGCGCAGGGTGCCGAGCCGAGCCGCGTGGTTGTGCGGCTGGACGACGTGGATCTCGGTGCCGCCGCCCATCCGGCGCTCACCGTTGATCGTCATGGTCAGCTGGACCGGCTCCTGGCCGCCCAGCTCCTTCAGCTTGGCCTCCAGACGGGCCCGTTCCGGGCTCCCGGGGGCGTAGCTGTGGACCGGCTCGTTCACCGGCGCGGGGACCTGGGTCACAGCGTCCATAGAGCGCACGCTCTCCTTCGTTCAATGCGGGGGATTGCCGGCGCGGGTCGCACGCCGGCCACAGCACGAACGCTATTCCTGGCCACGGGGCCACTTGATTGGCCTGACGGCTAAATTCCCCCGTACGGCGTTGTCCGGCCCGACGAAGGGGGTCACGTCACGGTCACGACCGCCCCTCCCGACCGCCCCTCCTGCCCCTCCCGTCCGACGCTTCCGACCGTCCGGTCCGACACGCCCCGCCCCGCCCCGTCCCTCCCGGCCGCCCCGCGCCGGGGGAGCGACGCACGGGAGACGCGGCCCCGGCTCTGTCCGCCCGGCTAAAATCGACCACGTGCCGTTGTCCGAACGGATGACGGCGAGGACGAGGACGGATGGAGGGGGTCAGGAGTGACCACACCCGGCCTGCCGCTCCGTCAACTGCTGATGTCCCTCGGCGAACCGCTGGTCGAGCTGCAGGCCGCCCCGCTGGGCCTGGACGTCGCGGTCCGTGACGTGGCGATCCTCGACCCGGAGGACCCGCCGACCGCCGCCCCCGGCGAACTCGTCCTCGCGATCGGCGCCCGCGGCCGCGCAGCCCTCCCCGCCCTGCGCGCGGCCGGCCGGGCCGGCGCCGCCGCCGTCGCGGTCAAGCTGGACGCCCCCGGCCAGGCCGACGCGCTGCGCGAGGCGGCCACCGACGCGGGCGTCGCCCTGCTCTCGGTGCGCCGGGAGACCCGCTGGGAGCACCTCGACTCGCTGGCCCGGGCGATCATCGCCGGCCCGGACGCCCCGGACGCGCCCGGTGCCCCCGAGCCGAACGCCGGCGACCTCTTCTCCCTCGCCCAGACCGTCGCCGTGCTCACCAACGGCATCGTCTCGATCGAGGACACCTCCAGCCGGGTGCTGGCCTACTCCCGCTCCTCCGATTCGGACGAGGTCGACGACCTGCGCCGGCTGTCCATCCTCGGCTGGCAGGGCCCGGAGCCCTACCTGTCCAAGCTGCGCGAGTGGGGCATCTTCCAGCACCTGCGCAGCTCGGACGCCCCGATCGCGGTCGAGCCGCACCCCGAGCTCGGCCTGCGCCGCCGCCTGGCCGTCGGCATCCGGGCCGGGGCGCAGCCGCTCGGCACCATCTGGGTGCAGGAGGGCGCGCAGCCGCTGGCGCCGCTGGCCGAGCAGGCGCTGGTCGGCGCCGCCCGGGTCGCGGCCGCCCAGCTGGTGCGCCGCCGCCGGGAGCTGTCCGCCGACGTCCGGCTCACCCGGACCCTGCTCACCGGACTGCTGGAGGGCTCCACCGGCCCCCAGTCGCTCGCCACCCACCTCGGCCTGGACCTGCGCCGCCCGGCCACCGTGTTGGCGTACGGCGCGCACACCACCGAGGCGCTGCACCGCTCCGACGTCACCGGCCTGATCTCGGTGCACACCGCCGCCCGGCACCGCACCGCGCTGCTCGCCCCGATCGAGTCCCGGGTGTACGTGCTGCTGCCCGAGCTGCCGCCGGGCCTGCCGATGACCACCGTGCGCGACTGGGCCTCCGAGGTGGTGACGGCCGCCCGGGACCACCTCGGCGTCCCGCTGCGCGCCGCGATCGGCTCGACCGTCGACGGCCTGGCCCAGGTGCCCGACTCCCGCGCGCAGGCGGACCGCATCCTGGACGCGATGGGCCGCGGCGGCGTGGACCTCGACGTCGCGGCGCTGATCGACGTCCAGGCGGAGGTGCTGGTCAGTGAGATGGTGGCGCTGCTGCAGGAGCGCACCGGCCTGCGCGACCCGCGGCTCACCGCGCTCACCGCGTACGACCGTCGGCACGGCACCCGGCTGGCCGAGTCGGTGCTGGCCTGGCTGGACGCGCTCGGCGAGGTCCGGGTGGCCGCGGACGCCCTGCACATCCACCCCAACACCCTGCGCTACCGGGTGCGCCGGGCCGAGCAGTTGACCGGCATCGACCTCGCCCAGCCGCAGCAGCGGCTGCTGGCGATGCTGCAACTGCGGCTGCCCGCGGACGAGTAGTCCGCGGGCAGCCGGTCGACCGCGAGGGTCAGGCCTGACGGTTCGTCACGCGCCGTAGCCCTGGCCGCGCTTGTGCTCGTTCAGCCGGTGCCACGGGCCGCTGATGGCCAGCTGGATGCCCGGGGTCTGGATGTTGGCGAACAGGGTCTTGCCGTCGTCCGAGAAGGTCACCCCGGTGAACTCGCTGAACTCGGGCTTCTCGGCGGTGCCGATGTTCAGCTCGTTGCGGGCGATCGGGTAGACCAGCCCGTCCTCGGTGGCGCCGAACAGGTGCGAGACGCCCTCGCCGTCCTCGCAGATCACGATGCCGCCGTACGGCGAGACGGTGATGTTGTCCGGGCCGTCGTAGTTGTCGTGGTGGCCCCAGACGTCGGTGTTGACGCCCAGCAGGACCTTCAGGGTGATGGTGCGGCGGACCGGGTTGTAGAACCACACCTGGCCGTCGTGCTGCAGCGGGCTCTCCGAGCGGGCGTAGCTGGAGACGAAGTAGAAGCCGCCGTCACCCCACCACATGCCCTCCAGCTTGCGGGCGCGGGTGACCTCGCCGTCCTTGAACTGCTTGCGGATGGAGACGGTCCTGGCGTCGCGGTCCTGGACCTTGACCCAGTCCACGCCGTAGGTGGTGCCGACCTTGGTGGCGCGGGAGAGGTCGTCGACGAACTTGCCCTGCGCGTCGAAGACCTTGAAGGCCTCCAGCACGCCGGCGTCGGCGGCCAGCTTGCGCAGCTGGTGCCGGCCGTGCTTGAAACCGGCCGGCGGGGTCCAGCGGAACAGCAGGCCGTTCGGGTTCGAGGCGTCCTCGGTCAGGTAGACCTGGCCGCGCTTCGGGTCGACGACCACGGCCTCGTGCGCGTAGCGGCCGAAGGCCTTGACCGGCTGCGGGTCCCGGTTGTAGTCGTCGTCGAAGGGGTCGACCTCGAAGATGTAGCCGTGGTCCTTGGTGAAGCCGTTCTTGCCGGCCTTGTCCTCGGTCTCCTCGCCGGACAGCCAGGTGCCCCACGGGGTCACGCCGCCGGCGCAGTTGGTGGCGGTGCCGGCGATGCCGACCCACTGCTCGACCGAGCCGTCCCGCTTGGCGTGCACGATGGTGCAGCCGCCGGCCGCGGCCGGGTCGTAGACGTGGCCCTCGGTCAGCGGCACCGGGTGCGGCCAGTTGGCGCGGGCGCCGGAGAGCTCGTGGTTGACGACCATGTAGTTGCCGCCGTGCTCGTCCTCGAAGGCGGAGGTGCCGTCGTGGTTGCTCGGGGTGAACTCGCCGGTGCGCAGCTTGGTGACGCCGGCCCGGTTCAGGACCTTGTACGAGAAGCCCTTCGGCAGGGACAGCAGCCCGGCCTGGTCCTGGACCAGCGCGCCGTAGCCGACGGCGGTGCCGCCGGCCGCGTTGGTCCCGGCGGCCGCGGCGACCGGCGCCTCGCCACCGGCCGGGGCGGCGATCGCACCGGGCGCGCTGGCCAGCGCCTCGGCGCCGCCGGCGATCAGCACGCCGGCCCCGACGATGGTGGAACGGTTGACGAAGTCCCGGCGGGACAGCGACATGGCAGCAACTCCTGAGGGGATGAGCGGGCGTCGGGGCGGGATGCCGACGCCCAGCAGGCTCTGCCGGGCGGGTGAACCCGGCATGAAGCACACCTCACATCGGAGCGGCCATTTGCCGACACATGACTGACACATGACCTCTGCTTTGCCAAATCGAGGTCACTCCTGCCGGAATCCACTGCCGGAATCCACGACACCTCCGGCCCCCGCCGACCCCCGCCGACAGCTCCGGCCCAGCCGACCCCGACCGCCCCGGCCGCCCCGGCCTGCCCGGCCTCCCCGGCCGACGAACCGTCAGCGCCGCGCCGCCCGCCACTGCTCCCAGGCCGCCAGCCACAACTGCTCGGCCAGCCAGTGTTCCTCCCGGGCCCCGGCCCCGCCCCCGGACCGCTCCCGCCACAGCTGCTCCCAGGCCCGCTGCGCCGGCAGGCTCGCCACCTCGCTCGCGAACACCGTGTACCGGACGACCTCCTCGACGGCCGCCGCCCCCTCCGCCGTGCCGACCAGCCACTGCGTCTGCTGGGAGAGCCGGTTGAGGTGGTTGACCATCGAGGTCACCGCCGCCGCGGCCTCCTCCCTGGTCTCGGTGGCCAGCCGCATCTGCTGGCGCACCGTCGCCTCCCAGCGCACCGCGCAGGCGTCCCCGCGCAGCCCGCGCGGCAGCCTCGGGGTGCGCCCGGCCCGGACCTGTGCCTCGATCGCGGCGGTCTCCGCGATGCTCTGCGCGACCAGCGACCGGTGCGCCTCCAGCCCGAAGACGGACGGCAGTTCGCGCTCCTCCACCGGAACGTACCGGGCCTGCCGGGAGGCGAGCTCGCGCAGCAGGTCGGCGCGCCCGCGCAGGTACCGCTCGAAGTCGCCGATCCCGCCGAGCTCCACCGCGTCGGGAGTGACCCCGCGCCCGCAGACCGTCACGGTGAGCCCGCCGATCCGCAGCCGTCCGGCCCACACCGGCTCGGGCCCGGTGGCCGCCCCGGCCTCGGGCCGCAGCATCGGCCGGTCCTCGTGCACCTCCACCGCGCGCGGCTCGCCGTCCACCGTGATCCACTCGCGCAACGCCCGCACCCGGCCCGGCCCGTCGCCCTCGTCGACGCCCAACTGCTCGTAGACACGGTCCCGTTCGTCCTCGACCACGTCCTCCAGCTCGGGCAGCGGCTCGCAACTCTCGGCGCCCGGACGGTAGGTGCGCACGGTCACGTACGGGCCGGCCGCCGAGCGCCAGTCGCCGCACTGCACCTCGACCCAGCGCAGCCGACCGCCGGAGGTCTCGAAGGCGGCCAGCGCCTCACCCGTGCGGGCCGGCCCGGCGGCCACGCCGTACACCGGGAAGTCGACCGCGGCGAGGGTCCGGCGGGAGAAGTCCTCCTGGTCGGCGGGAGGATCCCCCTGACCCGGCCGTTCCGGGACCGGGGTACGGCCCGAGGGGCCGGTGTTCCACTCCTGGTGCCTGCCGCCGTTCTCCCGCACCATCCTGTGCCGCACCCCCGACTCCTCGCGCCCGCACCGCTGACGCCACCTTACGTGCCCGCAGCTGCCGGGTCATCAGCCCGACCACCAGGCAGGGTCGGTGGCCGGGCCGCAGCCGTGGCGCAGCCACAGCCGCAGCCGTGTCAGGACGCCCCGTTGTCAGCCGCCCTCCCTAACCTGGCGGCATGACAGCACAGAGCAGCAGCGCCCCAGGCGGCACCACGGGCGACACCACGCACGACACCGCAGGCGACACCGGGTCACCGAACGGCGTCCCCGCCAGAATCAGCATCGTCACCCTCGGCGTCTCCGACCTCGACCGCAGCGCCCGCTTCTACGAGGCCCTCGGCTGGCGGCGCTCCACCGCCTCCAGCCCGGAGATCGTCTGGTTCCGCACCGCCGACTCCGTGCTCGGCCTCTTCCCCGGCGACGAACTGGCCGCCGACGCGGGCGTGCCCGCCACCGGCGAGCCGTCCTTCCGCGGCGTCACCCTCGCGGTGAACCTGGAGTCCCCCGCGTTGGTGGACGCCGCGATGGAGACGGCCGTCGAGGCCGGCGCCGTCCTGGTCAAGCCGCCGGTCCCGACGAGCTGGGGCGGCTACTCCGGCTACTTCGAGGACCCGGACGGCCACCTCTGGGAGCTGGCCCACAACCCGTTCTTCCCCTTCACCGAGGACGGCTCGCTGGACCTGCCCTGACCGGGGGGACCGCCTACTTCTTGGAGCGCGCCTTGAAGGCCGCCTTGCGGGCCTCCTTGGCCACCGCCCGGTCCAGGTGCAGCTCCCCGATCGCCTCCAGGACGTCCGCCGTGTACGGGTGGTCGACCCGCCACAGCTCGCCGAACCAGGCCGCCGGATCGCCCTTCACCGGCAGGTCGGTGATCAGTTCGCGCAGCAGTTCGGCGTCACCGCCGCTGTCCAGCAGCTGGGCGGCGAAGGTGTCGACCACCGTCCACAGCGTCATCGCCCGGGCCGGCGCCGGCACGTCCGTCGCGCCCTGCGCGGTCAGCCAGGCCCGCGCCGCGCCGCCCAGTTCCGGGTCGTCCAGCACCTCCCGGACGGCCGGCTCGGCACCCGGCCCCAGCAGGTTGAGCGCCGAGACGCACAGCATCCGCCGCAGCGGCCCGTACGGGTCGCTGCCGCGCGCCGCCGCGAGCAGCTCGCGCGCCGCCGCCACCGGCTCCCGGTCGGCGGTCCACACCCGCAGCTCCTCGTCCGGCAGCACGTTGACCGACTCGCACACCGCGCGCAGCAGCTCGGCCGCGTCGCCCTGGGCCAGCTCGCCGACCAGCGGCGCGTCGTAGCCGTCCTCCAGCAGCCACTGCCGGATGCCGTACTGGCCGAGCGGGGTGAGCCGGACCAGCCCGAAGCGGGCCGACTCCTCCTCGTCCAGCGGCTCCTCGCCGACGACGGCGGGCCCCTCGCCCTCCTCCTCGTCGAACAGCTCCGGGTCGATCGGGCGGTACTCCAGCAGGCCCAGCTCGGCCAGGTCGCCCAGCATCGGGTCCAGCGCGACCATCACGTCGGTGATGTCGCCCAGCAGCTCCTCGCTCGGCTCCTCGCCCTCCGGCACCACCAGCAGCGCGGCCAGCACGCCCAGCGGCACGGTCTCGTTGCCCGGCTCGGCGAAGGCGGTGGTCTCGTAGAGCACCTGCAGCGCCTCGTCCAGCAGCTCGGCGGCCTCGTCCCGGGCCTCCTCGACCTCGGAGAGCCCGTCCTCGTCCTCCTCGTCCTCCGCGCCGGGCTCCGCAGCGCCTGCCGCCGCCCCGGCGCCCTCCGCCGCCTCCTCCGGCAGCGAGTCCGCCTCCACGGCCAGCTCCCGGACGATCCCGGCGGCGGTCAGCCACAGCTCCAGGACGGTCTCCGGATCGCCCTGCTCGGCGGGCTCCAGGTCCGGCCCCGGGACGGCGACGTGCTCGCCCTCCGCGGTCGTGCCGAGCTCCACCAGGTCCAGGTCGCAGGCCAGCGACCAGGCCCGCAGCGCCTCGATCTCGGCCTCCTCCGGCACCTCGCCCTCGGCCGGGGCCAGGCCCAGCAGCCGCGCCGCGGGCGCCCGGTCGGCCTCGACCAGGTCACCGAACTCGTCCACCCCCCGGTGCGGGGCGGCCCAGCGGGCCAGCGCCAGCGCGTACCCGAACATCGGGACGGCCTTCGCCTGCTCGGCCAGCTCCTTCTCGGGCGGCAGCTTCACCGGCGGCACCAGCACCGCCGCGTCGTCCAGGTCCTCGTCGTCCAGCCCGTGCGCGGCGAACGCCCCGTAGAGGTCCTGGAGCTCCAGGTCCGCGGGCAGCACCGCCTCGGCCGTGCCCTCGCCCGCGGAAGCCCCGGTGTTCTTGCGACGTCGTCCGGCCATCGTTGTGCGCTCTCCCTCAGCCAGCGGTCAGCCCAACAGCGCCGCGTACCGTTCCACCACCTCAGCGTATAGGCCGGGCACCACCGATGCGTGGCCGCAAGGGGCGCACACAGGGGCGCGCGCCGCCCACGCGCGCCCACCCCTTATCCTTCGCTCTGGTGCCGCGCACAACCCCGCGCGGGCCGTGGGGCAACGAAGCCCCCTTCCTCAGCTCATCCGCTCCACCAGGGAGCCCCGCACCGCGGCCACCACCACAGCGCCTCAGGACGGGCGCGCCGGCATACCCCGCCGACCCCGGTGGTGCCCTGCCACAGGAGACCCCTCACATGGCGGACCTCTCCCCCGCCGGCTCCGGCCTGCGCACCGCGCAGCTCGACGGACGCCGACTGTCGGAGGCCCTGCTCCCCCTGGAGCTCGCGCCGCGCGCCCAGCTCCAGCTCTCCGCGATCAGCCGCTGGAACGCGATGCGCGGCATCCGCGTCGGCCTGGTGGCCGCCGCCCTGCTGTTCATGCTGATCGGTGCCAACCTGGCGACGCCGATCTACCCGCTGCTCCAGCAGCGCCTCGGGCTCGGCCCGCTCGACACCACGATCCTGTTCACGATCTACGTGTTCGCGCTGGTCCCGGTGCTGGCCATCGTCGGCCACTGGTCCGATCACCTCGGCCGACGCGCCCTGATCCTGCCCGCGGTCGCGCTGGCCGCCGCCGGCGACGTCGTGTTCGCCACCTCCGGCAGCTTCTGGCAGCTCGCCGCCGGCCGGGCGATCCAGGGCATCGCCGTCGGCCTGTCCACCGGCGCCGCCGGGGCCGCCCTCGGCGACCTGCTGCCGGACCACCCGACGCTCGCCGCCAAGCTCACCCTGGCCTGTTCCGCGGGTGGCGTCGCGCTCGGCCCGATCGTCGGCGCCCTGCTGGCGAACGGCTCGGACCCGCTGCTGACGCCCTTCCTGCTGCACGCCATCGCCCTGCTCGCGCTCTGCGTACCGCTGGCCTTGGTCCACCCCCGGATGCCCGGCCGCAACCGCCCGCCGGCCTCCCCGCCCCGGATCACCACCCCGGCCCACCTGCGCCCGCGCCGACTCGCCCTGCCCCGCACCGGCCGCCGCGAGTTCCTGCTCGCCGCCGGCGCCGGGTTCGTCTCGTACGGGGTCTTCGGCGTCTACCTGGCCCTCGCCCCGGCCTTCTCCGCCAAGCTGCTGCACACCTCCTCGCACCTGACCGGCGCGATCGTGGCCGCCCTGCTGCTCGGCTCCTCGGCCGCCGCCCAGCTGATCGTCCCGCCGACCGCCGACCGCCTGGTCATCGCCCTCGGCATGACCGGCCTGGCCGCCGGCCTCGGCCTGGTCGTCGCCGCCGGGTACACCGGCACCCCGGCGCTTCTCTTCATCGGCAGCGTCCTCGGCGGCATCTGCCAGGGCGTGGCCTTCCGCTCCCTGTTCACCACCGCCGTCGCCGCGATGAACCCGGAACGCCGGGGCTCCGAACTGAGCGCCCTCTGGATCATCGTCTACCTCGGCAGCTCCGCCCCCATCATCGCCGTCGGCGCCCTCGTCCAGCGCTACGGCCTCCTCCCCGCCGTCAGCGGCTTCGCCGCCCTCGCGGCCCTGCTCTGCGCCGCTCTGGCGGTGGCCGTCGCCCGCAGGCCCCGCCGCACGGCCTGACCGCACACCGAACCGCCGCCCGGGACCACGTCGGACGTGGTCCCGGGCGGCGGCGTTCCACCACCACGCCGCGTGCGCGTTCGTCGGCGCCCGGCGCTATCCCGACTCGGCGACCAGGCGCCACAGCCGGGCCGGGGCGGGGAGGCCGAGCTCGGTGCGCAGCCGGTGTTCGTAGCGTTCGACGTCCTGCAGGGCCTCGCAGGGGTTGCCCTCGGCGAGGTGGGCGCGGATCAGACAGGTCTGGCTGCTCTCCCGCAGGGGGTCGGCACGGACGGCGGCACCGGCCGCGGCGACCGCCTCCGGGTAGCGCCGGGCGCCGACGAACGCGCGGGCCAGGGCCTCCAGGGCGGGCACCCGCAGGCCCCGCCAGGTGTCCGCCTCCAGCACCGCCCAGTCGTCGTACCAGCCCGGCAGCAGGTCCGCGGAGAGGTTCTCGACGGCCGTCAGCCCGAGGCCGGTCCGGAAGGGTGCCGCGCCGGGCGCCAGGATCCGGCGGGCCAGCCCCATGGCGTCCCGGACGTCCACGCCGACGCCGTCGGCGAGCCGCAGCTCGGCGGGGCCGACCTCCAGTGCCTCCCGGCCCGTCGAGGGGAGCCGGGACAGCGCCGCCCGCAGGCTCGCGTACGCGCAGTGCTCGGCGGCGTCCGGCCAGAGCGTCCCGGCGACCAGCGCGCGCGGCACGGCGCCGTGGCAGCGCAGCGCGACGAAGGCCAGTAATCGCTCCGCCCCCGCCGACACGGTCACCGACGCGTCGCCGACCGACAGGGCGAAGCCGCCCAGCAGGGCGAGCCGGACCCCCGGCCCGGGGCCGGCCGGGCCGAGGGCCGGGGAACGCCGATCGCCGCAGGCCATCGAACCACCGTCTCTTCGTACACGGATGATCCCCCCCGGGGCTAACCCCTCATCCATGCTGCGCCGCCCACCCGGCGCTGTCGACCGCGGCGGCCGACGGTTTCCCGGCGGTTCAGAAGTTGAAGCAGTACCCGACCGGGATCGAGGCGGTGACCCGCCCGGAGGTCAGGTCGATCGCCTTGGCCGTGGCGTTCTTGCTCGCGCAGCCGAACGGGTGACCGGTGAACAGGCCGAAGCTGCCGCCCGCGAACCCGGCGTTCCGGACGGCCGTCACGGTCTGCGACCACTGCACGGTGCCGGTGGAGTTGAGGACGATCTGGACCAGCACCCGCCCGCCGACGTTGAAGTGGTCACCGCCGAACTCCAGCTGGCCGTTGGTGTCGGCGGCCCAGATCCGCACCGCCAGCCGCCGGTCGTCGGCCTGGCCGTTGTCGGCCCTCGTCTGCGTCCTGGTCTGCGGGGTCACGCAGACGGTGTCGCCGACCCAGGCCTCGCGCCAGACGAAGCCCTGGACGCAGAAGCCGTTCGCCAGGGTCCGGACCGGCACCTGGCTGTTGTCGAACGCCGCCTGGTCACGGGTCTGCGGGGTGACGCAGACGTGGTCACCCGGTCTGGCGTCGCGCCAGACGAAGCCCTGGCGGCAGGTGTCCGGGCCGTAGTCCTGGGCATGGGCGGACGGCACCAGCCCGGCCGTGCCGAAGGCCAGGACCGCCGCCATCGCGGTGGTCACACCCGTACGCAGGATCCCTCGCGTGGTCATGTCGTACCTCCTCGGAATGGCTTCGCCCAGCCTGCGACGACCGCCGTGACCGAGGCGTGACACCTGCGGACCGGGAGCGACCGGGCACCGACGGGGGACGGAGAACGCCGCTGCCCGGGACTTCCGAAGAAGTCCCGGGCAGCGGCGTCGGTGCCACACCTAGGCACTCCACGGCTTCCAGGCATCCGTGGTGATCTCGACGTCGAACGGCTCCGGCAGCCTGACGGACTCGCCGAACTTCCACTCGCCCAGCACCTCGTACGTCCCCTCGCCCCGGTCCGGCCCACCCAACAGCGTGACGCCGGGCTGCCGCGGATCACGATCCACCAGCAGGTAGTACGGCACCCCGACGCGGGCGTAACCGCTCCACTTGGTGGGTTTGACCTGGCGGCCGAACATCGGGCGCCGGTCGTGGCCGGCGGTGGAGGACGAGGTCACCTCGACCACCAGCTCGGCTTCGTGCGGGTGAAGGTGCAGAACGTCCTCCGCGCGCTTCTCCGCGTCGGTGTCCTTGCTCACCACCACCATGTCGGGGGTGTAACCGTCCCCGATCTCGATCAGATCCAGGTTGATGGTCTGCACCGCCCGCCACGGAAAGGCCGAATCACGCAGCCGGGCAGCGAGAAAGGACTCCTGGATGTCCGAGAGGATCCCACCATGGGCGTAAACAGGCGCCGGTGACACGACGATCTCCCCTCCGACCACTTCCACCCGCGTACCGTCGTCCGGGAGCCGGAGGTACTCCTCCAGTTCCCCCCCGACCCACATGGCGTACGGCGAGTCAGGCAGAAGCAACTGCGCGAACGCAACGACCGACATGACTTCGCTCCCTCCGGGGTCGCGGCACCAGCCTCGCCGCCCGCTGGCAGATATACCACTGCCGCGCGAACCTTTCCCTCGAAGGAGCGGTTCGCGCGGCAGCAGGTTGACGAACGACCCGTCCGTCAGACGTTGAAGCCCAGGGCGCGGAGCTGCTCGCGGCCGTCGTCGGTGATCTTGTCCGGGCCCCACGGCGGCATCCAGACCCAGTTGATGCGCAGGTCCTTCACCAGGCCGTCGGTGGCGGTCTTGGCCTGGTCCTCGATGACGTCGGTCAGCGGGCAGGCCGCCGAGGTGAGCGTCATGTCGATGGTGGCCACGTCGGACTCGTCGATGTGGACGCCGTAGATCAGGCCCAGGTTGACGACGTCGATGCCCAGTTCGGGGTCGACGACGTCCATCAGGGCCTCGGTCAGGTCCTCGACCGACACGGTGCCGGCCGTGGTGCCGACGATGATGCCGGTCGGCTCCTCCGCAGCGGAGGTGGTCTCGTCACTCATGGTCTGTCCTCCTCTGCGGGATCAGTCGTTCACGGCGGGGTGCTGGGCGAGCGCCTGGGCGGTGGCGTCCTTCCAGGCCATCCAGCTGAGCAGGGCGCACTTGACCCGGGCCGGGTACTTGGAGACGCCGGCGAACGCGACCGCGTCCTCCAGCACCTCCTCGTCGCCCTCGCCCTGGCCCTTGCTCTGCATCAGCTCCAGGAAGGCCTCCTGGACCGCCTGCGCCTCGCCCACGGACTTGCCGACCACCAGGTCGTTGAGCACCGAGGCGCTCGCCTGGCTGATCGAACAGCCCTGGGACTCGTACGAGACGTCGGTCACCGTCGCGCCGTCGAGCTTCACCCGCAGGGTGATCTCGTCGCCGCACGTCGGGTTGACGTGGTGCACTTCGGCGTCGCCGTCCCGCAGCCCCTTGCCGTGGGGGTTGCGGTAGTGGTCCAGGATGATGTCCTGGTACATCGAGTCGAGCTTCATGTCTCGCGCGTCCCGTCAGCCGAAGAAGTTCCGGACGTGGTGCAGGCCGTCGATCAGCGCGTCGACCTCGCCCGGCGTCGAGTACAGGTAGAACGACGCCCGCGTGGTCGCCGGAATTCCGTACCGGAGGCAGACCGGCCGCGCGCAGTGGTGGCCGACGCGCACGGCGATGCCCTGCTCGTCCAGCACCTGACCCACGTCGTGCGGGTGGATGTCACCGAGGGTGAAGGAGATCGCGGCACCGCGGTCCACGGCCGTGCGCGGGCCGATGATCCGCAGGTCGGGGACCTCCAGCAGCCGCTCGACGGCGTACTCGGTGATCGCGTGCTCGTGCGCCGCGATCTTCTCCATCCCGATGCCGGACAGGTAGTCGATGGCCGCGCCGAGTCCGACCGCCTGGGCGATCGGCGGGGTGCCGGCCTCGAACTTGTGCGGCGCCGGGGCGTAGGTGGACGAGCCCATGGTGACGGTCTCGATCATCTCGCCGCCACCGAGGAACGGCGGGAGGTCCTCCAGCAGCTCCTGGCGGCCCCAGAGCACGCCGATGCCGGTCGGGGCCAGCATCTTGTGGCCGGTGAAGGCGACGAAGTCGGCCTCCAGCGCCTGCACGTCCAGCACCATGTGCGGCGCGGCCTGCGAGGCGTCGATGACGACCAGCGCGCCGACCGACTGGGCCTTGCGGACTATCGTCTCGACCGGGTTGACCGTGCCGAGCAGGTTGGAGACCAGGGTGAAGGAGACCACCTTGGTCTTCTCGGTGATCAGCTCGTCGATGTTCGACAGGTCGAGCCGGCCCTCGTCGGTCAGCCCGAACCACCGCAGCTTCGCACCGGTGCGCTGCGACAGCAGCTGCCACGGGACGATGTTGGAGTGGTGCTCCATCTCCGTGATGACGATCTCGGAGTCGGCGTCGACCTTGTACGGCTCGTCGGCCCAACCGAGCATGTTGGCCACGAGGTTGAGCGACTCCGAGGCGTTCTTGGTGAAGATCACCTCGTTGCGGCTCGGCGCGTTGACGAAGGCCGCGACCTTGTCCCGGGCGCCCTCGTACAGCGCGGTGGCCTCCTCGGCGAGCACGTGCACGCCGCGGTGGACGTTGGCGTTGTGCCGCTCGTAGTAGGCGGTCAGTGCCTCCAGCACCTGGCGCGGCTTCTGCGACGTCGCCGCGTTGTCCAGGTAGACCAGCGGCTTGTCGTCGTGCAGCAGCCGCTGCAGGACCGGGAAGTCCTTGCGGATCGCGTCGGTGTCGAGCAGACCCGTGAACGCGTGCGTCACGCGGACGCGCCCCCCTTCACATACGCCTCGTAGCCCTCGTTCTCCAGCTTGTCGGCCAGCTCGGCACCGCCGGACTCGACGATGCGGCCGCCCGCGAAGACGTGGACGTAGTCGGGCTTGATGTACCGCAGGATGCGGGTGTAGTGGGTCACCAGCAGGGTGCCGACCTCGCCGGTCGAGCGGACCCGGTTGATGCCCTCGGAGACGATCCGCAGCGCGTCGACGTCCAGGCCGGAGTCGGTCTCGTCGAGGATCGCGATCTTCGGCTTGAGCAGTTCGAGCTGGAGGATCTCGTGGCGCTTCTTCTCGCCGCCGGAGAAACCCTCGTTGACGTTGCGCTCGGCGAAGGCCGGGTCCATCTGCAGGGCGGCCATCGCCTCCTTGACCTCCTTCACCCACAGCCGCAGCTTCGGGGCCTCGCCGCGGACGGCGGTGGCGGCGGTGCGCAGGAAGTTGCTGACCGAGACGCCAGGGACCTCGACCGGGTACTGCATGGCCAGGAAGACGCCGGCCTTGGCGCGCTCGTCGACGGACATCTCCAGGACGTCCTCGCCGTCCAGCAGCACCGAGCCGCCGGTGACGGTGTACTTGGGGTGGCCGGCGAGCGAGTAGGCCAGGGTGGACTTGCCGGAGCCGTTCGGACCCATGATGGCGTGGGTCTCGCCCTGCTTCACGGTCAGGTCGACGCCCTTCAGGATCTCGCGCGGGCCGTTCTCGGCCTCGACGGAGACGTGCAGGTCGCGGATTTCAAGGGTTGCCATGTGTACTCAGGACTCCTGGTTGACGGAGACGAGCACATCGTCCCCTTCGATCTTTACGGGGTAGACAGCGACCGGCTTGGTGGCGGGCAGGCCGGAGGGCTTGCCGGTGCGCAGGTCGAAGCTGGAGCCGTGCAGCCAGCACTCGATCATGCAGTCCTCGACCTCGCCCTCGGAGAGCGAGACGTTCGCGTGCGAGCAGGTGTCGTTGATCGCGAACACCCCCTCGTCGGTGCGGACGACGGAGACCGGCACGCCGTTGAGGTCCACGCGCTTGGGCACGTCCTCCTGGAGGTCGCTCAGCGCGCAGGCACGGAGGAAGGTCATCGCGTTCAGACCGCCGCTTCCAGCTCGGCGTCGATCTTCTCCATGAGCTGCTCCTGGATCTCGGCCACGCCGATCTGCTGGAGCAGCTCGGCGAAGAAGCCGCGCACCACCAGGCGGCGGGCCTCGTCCGCCGGAATGCCGCGGGCCTGCAGGTAGAACAGCTGCTCGTCGTCGAAGCGGCCGGTCGCCGAGGCGTGGCCGGCGCCGACGATCTCGCCGGTCTCGATCTCCAGGTTCGGGATCGAGTCGACCCGGGCACCGTCGGTGAGCACCAGGTTGCGGTTGAGCTCGTAGGTGTCGGTGCCGAGCGCGGCGGCGCGGATCAGCACGTCGCCGACCCAGACCGCGTGCGCGTCCTGGCCCTGCAGCGCGCCCTTGTACGCCACGTTCGACCGGCAGTGCGGCGTGTCGTGGTCGATCACCAGGCGGTGCTCCAGGTGCTGGCCGGCGTCGGCGAAGTAGAGGCCGAACAGCTCGGCCTCGCCGCCGGGGCCCGCGTAGTTGACCCGCGGGTGCAGGCGGACCAGGTCGCCGCCGAAGGTCACGACCACGGACTTGTACGTGGCGTCCCGGCCGACCAGCGCGTTGTGCTGGGCGACGTGGACGGCGTCCCGCTCCCAGTCCTGGACGGAGACGAAGGTGAGCTTGGCGCCGTCGCCGACCAGCAGCTCGACGTTGGCGGCCCGGATACCGGTGCCCACGTGGTTGAGCACCACGACGGCCTCGGCGAACGGCTTGACGTCGATCACCACGTGGGCGAAGCGGACGCCCCCCTCGCCGCGCACGTCGATCCTGACCGGCTCGGTCAGCACCGCGTCCTTGGGGACGGTCACCACCAGGGCCTGCTCGAAGGCGCTGAACGCCTGCGCGGCCACCCGGTCCACCGGCGTGCCGGCCTTGCCCAGGCGGGCGTCGTCCCGGCCGACGGTCTCGGCGGTGACGCCGTCCGGCAGCGTGAACTCGACCTTGTCCTCACCGCGCCCGGCGGTGGCGGCGGTCCCGTCGTGCAGCCCGCCGAGGCGGTGCAGCGGGGTGAACCGCCAGTCCTCCTCGCGGCCGTGCGGCACCGGGAAGTCGTTCACGTCGAAGGACGGCTTGACCGCGACGCGCGCGTCGATCGGCTGCTGGACCGTCGCCCGGCCGGTGCCGGGGCCGGCGAGCTGCGCGCCCGCGCCGGCGGTGCCGACCTCGATCGACCCGGCGGTGGTGGAGCCGGTGGTGTTCGCGGTGACATTCAAAGGCGTCTCAGCCATGGCTGTTCGTTGTGCTCTCTTCCTCGGAAATCAGTGGATGGCGGCTGCGGTCGGGGTCAGCCGACCGCGCCCTCCATCTGCAGCTCGATCAGCCGGTTGAGCTCCAGCGCGTACTCCATCGGCAGCTCGCGCGCGATCGGCTCGACGAAGCCGCGGACGATCATCGCCATCGCCTCGGTCTCGGTCAGACCGCGGCTCATCAGGTAGAACAGCTGGTCCTCGCTGACCTTGGAGACGGTCGCCTCGTGGCCCATGGACACGTCGTCCTCGCGGACGTCCACGTACGGGTAGGTGTCCGAGCGGGAGACGGTGTCGACCAGCAGCGCGTCGCACAGCACGTTGGACTTGGAACCGTGCGCGCCCTCGCCGATCTCGATCAGACCGCGGTAGGAGGTCCGGCCGCCGCCGCGCGCCACCGACTTGGAGACGATGTGCGAGGAGGTGTTCGGCGCCATGTGCACCATCTTGGCGCCGGCGTCCTGGTGCTGGCCCTCGCCCGCGAAGGCGATCGACAGGGTCTCGCCCTTGGCGTGCTCGCCCATCAGGTAGACGGCCGGGTACTTCATGGTGACCTTGGAGCCGATGTTGCCGTCGATCCACTCCATGGTCGCGCCCTCGTACGCCACGGCGCGCTTGGTGACCAGGTTGTAGACGTTGTTCGACCAGTTCTGGATGGTCGTGTAGCGGCAGCGGCCGCCCTTCTTGACGATGATCTCCACGACCGCGGAGTGCAGCGAGTCGGAGGAGTAGATCGGCGCGGTGCAGCCCTCGACGTAGTGGACGTAGGCGTCCTCGTCGACGATGATCAGCGTCCGCTCGAACTGGCCCATGTTCTCGGTGTTGATCCGGAAGTAGGCCTGCAGCGGGATGTCGACGCGCACGCCCTTCGGCACGTAGATGAACGAGCCGCCGGACCACACCGCGGTGTTCAGCGCGGCGAACTTGTTGTCGCCGGCCGGGATGACGGTGCCGAAGTACTCCCTGAACAGCTCCGGGTGCTCGCGCAGCGCGGTGTCGGTGTCCAGGAAGATGACGCCCTGCTCCTCCAGGTCCTCGCGGATCTGGTGGTAGACGACCTCGGACTCGTACTGGGCGGCGACACCGGCGACCAGGCGCTGCTTCTCCGCCTCCGGGATGCCCAGCTTGTCGTAGGTGGCCTTGATGTCCGCCGGCAGGTCCTCCCAGGACTCGGCCTGCTTCTCGGTGGAGCGGACGAAGTACTTGATGTTGTCGAAGTCGATGCCGGTGAGGTCGGAGCCCCAGGTCGGCATGGGCTTCTTGCCGAACAGCTTCAGGCCCTTGAGCCGCAGGTTCAGCATCCACTCGGACTCGGACTTCTTCGCGGAGATGTCGCGCACGACCTCCTCGCTGAGCCCGCGCTTGGCCACGGAGCCGGCGGCGTCCGGGTCGGCCCAGCCGTACTCGTAGTTGCCCAGGCCTTCGAGCTCCGGGTGCGAAACGGTGTCAGTCATGCGAGCTTCCTAACGCGCGGACGCAGAATCTTCGGTGGACGTACCGGCAGTCGGCACTGCATCGGAGCCGCGGCCCGCGGAACGCCGGGGGGACGACGATGCGGCACCGGTTGCCGGCACATAGGTGGTGCAGACCCCGTCGCCGTGGGCGATGGTGGCCAGCCGTTGCACATGGGTGCCCAGGAGCTGGGAGAAGACCTCGGTCTCCGCCTCGCAGAGCTGCGGGAACTGCTCGGCGATGTGCGCGACCGGGCAGTGGTGCTGGCAGAGCTGGGCGCCCGCCGGGGCCTTGGCCGCGGCCGACGGGACACGCCGCACCGTGGCAGCGTACCCGTCCGCGCTCAGCGCCTGGGCGAGTGCCTCGGTGCGCTCCCCCGCCCCGGCCAGGCGCAGTGCCTCCAGGTACTTCTCGCCCTGCTTGCCGAAGCGGGCCCGGGCGAAGGCGGCGACCGCCTCCTCGCCCGCCTTGCCGCCGCCCACCGACTCCGAGATCCAGCGCAGCGCGTCGGCCGCGAGCTGGTCGTACGCCTGGTAGAAGGCGTCCCGGCCGCCGTCGGTGAGGGCGAAGACCTTCGCCGGGCGGCCGCGGCCGCGGCTGCCGTAGACCCGCTGCTCGCGGGACTCGACCAGGCCCGCGGCGGCCAGTCCGTCGAGGTGGCGGCGGACGGCGGCGGCGGTGAGGCCGAGCCGGCTCGCCAGGTCGGCGGCGGAGGAGGGACCGTGATCCAGGATCGACCGGGCGACCCGGTCCCGGGTGGCCCGGTGGCCCTCCAGCAGCACCTCGGCCGCCGTCACGGGCACGTCGCAGTGGGAGGCCGACTCGGCCTCCTGCTGCTGGGCGTGCTCGCGCATGTTTTTCACAACACCAGTGTTGCGTAATTGCTTCCGTCGGGACAACCCGTGATCCAGGCCTCACCGGTGTCATCGATCACGCAGGTAAGCCTTACCTGGCCTGGTGGAACGACCGTCGAGGCCGCCGTGCCACCGATCCGTGAGCGCCTCTTACACTCGCCGGTATGCACTCCGAACCCGCGGTCCAGATCGCCGGGCTGGTCAAGCGCTACGGTGACAAGGCCGCGGTGGACGGTCTCGACCTCACCATCGCGGCCGGCGCGATCACCGCCGTCCTCGGCCCCAACGGCGCCGGCAAGACCACCACCATCGAGACCTGCGAGGGCTACCGCCGCCCCGACGCCGGCACCGTCCGCGTCCTCGGCCTCGACCCGGTCACCCAGAGCGCCGCGCTGCGCCCCCGGATCGGCGTCATGCTGCAGACCGGGGGCGTGTACGCGGGCGCCCGCGCCGTCGAGATGCTGCGGCACACCGCCAAGCTGCACGCCCACCCGCTGGACGTGGACGCCCTGGTCGAGCGCCTCGGCCTCGGCTCCTGCGGCCGGACCACCTACCGGCGGCTGTCCGGCGGCCAGCAGCAGCGGCTCGCCCTGGCGATGGCCGTGGTCGGCCGCCCCGAGCTGGTCTTCCTGGACGAGCCGACCGCCGGCCTCGACCCGCAGGCCCGCCGGGCCACCTGGGACCTGGTCCGCGACCTGCGCCGGGACGGCGTCACCGTGGTCGTCACCACCCACCACATGGACGAGGCCGAGCAGCTCGCCGACCGCGTCGCCGTCGTGGACCGCGGCCGGGTGATCGCCGACGGCACCGTCGAGGAGCTGTGCCGCGGCGGCGCCGAGAGCACCCTGCGCTTCGACGGCCCGCCCGGGCTCGACCTCGGCCCGCTGCTCAAGGAGCTGCCCGAGGGCGCCACCGCCACTGAGACCGCCCCCGGCAGCTACCGGGTCGAGGCGCCGGTGGACCCACAGCTGCTGGCCACCGTGACCGGCTGGTGCGCCGCCTCCGGGGTGCTGCCCGAACGGCTGTCCGTCCAGCGCCGCAGCCTCGAAGACGTCTTCCTCGACCTGACCGGACGGGAGCTCCGCTCATGAGCGCACGCAGCGGGGCGGCCGCGGACGCCGTCGCGACCGACTACTCCCCCCGGCCCGGCGCCGCCCCGGTCGGCCGGATGCTGCTCGCCCAGACCGCGTTCGAGACCCGGATGCTGCTGCGCAACGGTGAGCAGCTGCTGCTCACCGTGGTCATCCCGACCGTGCTGCTGGTGCTGTTCTCCGCCGTGGACGTCGTCGCGGTCGAGGGCCCCGGCAAGCGGGTCGACTTCCTCGCCCCCGGCCTGCTCGCGCTGGCCGTGATGTCCACCGCCTTCACCGGGCAGGCCATCGCCACCGGTTTCGAGCGCCGCTACGGCGTGCTGAAGCGGCTCGGTGCCAGCCCGCTCCCGCGCTGGACGCTGCTGACCGCCAAGACCGGCTGCGTCCTGGTGACGGAGGTGCTGCAGGTCGCGCTGCTGTCGGTGATCGCGCTGGCGCTCGGCTGGTCCCCGCACGGCGACCCGCTGTCCGTCGCCGCGCTGCTGGTCCTCGGCACCGCGGCCTTCTCCGGGCTCGGCCTGCTGATGGCCGGCACCCTGAAGGCCGAGGCCACGCTGGCCGCCGCCAACCTGGTGTTC
Organism: Kitasatospora sp. NPDC086791; assembly: GCF_040685975.1. Classification (NCBI taxonomy): domain Bacteria; kingdom Bacillati; phylum Actinomycetota; class Actinomycetes; order Kitasatosporales; family Streptomycetaceae; genus Kitasatospora; species Kitasatospora sp. NPDC086791. Next base: position 121,460 of record NZ_JBFBOC010000010.1, read on the forward strand.
ATCCTGCTGCTGCTCGCGGGCGGGGTGATCGTGCCGCTCGGCAAGTTCCCCGACGCGGTGCGGTCGGTGCTGGAGCTGCTGCCGATCTCGGCGCTCTCGGACGGCCTGCGGTCGGTGCTGCAGACCGGCGCCGGGGTGCCCTGGGCGGACCTCGGGATCCTGGCCGGCTGGTCGGTGCTCGGGCTGGCGGCCGCCGCCCGCTTCTTCCGCTGGGAGTAACGGCTCCCCCGCGCGCTGCGCCACGACGCCCGACGCCCCCCGGCCTGATGAGGCCGGGGGGCGTCGGGCGTCGGGCGTCGTGGCTTCGGCCGACGGGAGCGTCAGCCCCGGCTGCCGCCGCGGCGCTTGCGGGCGAGCAGGACGAGCGCGCCGCCGACCAGCAGCACGCCGCCGCCGGCCGCCGCGATCATCGGGGTGGCGTCGCTGCTACCGGTCTGGGCGAGCACCGGCCCGCTGGTGGTGGGCACCGGGACCGGGGTCGTGCTCGGGGTCGGCGAGGCCGACGGGGTCTTCGACGGCGTCACGGTCGGCGTCGGCGTCGGCGTGGGGGTCTTCGTCGGCGTCACGGTGGGCGTCGGCGTCGGCGTGGGGGTCGGGGTCCTGGTGGGGGTCGGGGTCGGAGTCGGCGTGTGGCACGGCTCGATGGTCTTGGTCTCGTTGATGTTCCAGCCCTTCTCCTCCGGGTTCTCCGAGGTGGAGACCACCAGGGTCGCCTTGATCGGGGCCGTGTGGTCCTTCACCGGGAAGGTGCCGTGGAACTCGGCGGGGAAGGCCTTGGCGTCCAGGACCTTGTCGCCGTCGATGGTGAGGCTGACGGTGTTCTTCACGTCAGGCTTGGGGCTGTAGTTGATCAGGTCGATCACGACCTTGTCGCAGGTCACCGACCAACTCGGCACGTGCGCCGAGGCGTTGGTGGCCAGTGCCAGGGGCAGGAGAAAACCGGCCGCCGCCGTGCCGGCCAGTGCCGCCGCGCCGATCCCGATGTGCCGCTGCTGTCGCGCCATTACGCTGTTCCCCTCCGAACGGTCTTGTGCAGCAGGCGTGTTGACTGGTTCGCGGTGGCCCGCTACGACTGTCCGGGGGACTCTACCGGCACTCCCGCATCCCGCCACACCCCGCCGTCCGACCGGATTTCGTCTGTCCGTCCAGTCTTCGATGTGCATGACCAGCCCATCACAGCCGCCACCTCGCGGAACGCGGATTCGGCGAACGTGAATGAACTTCGTCACCGTCAAGACAGAACGGCGCCCCCGGTGATCGGGTTCAATCACCGGGGGCGCCGCGTCGGTCAGCCGAGGAACATCCGGGCCTCCGGGCCCGGTCAGGCCTTCTTGGCCGCCTTGCGCCGGGCGGCCACCAGGATCGCGCCACCGGCGGCGATCACCACGGCACCGCCGATCGCCAGCGGCAGCACCGGGCCCGAGCCGGTGTGCGCCAGGTTGCCGCCGCCGTCCGCGTGGGCGGACGGGCTCGGCGAACCGGAGGCCACCGGAGCGCCGGTCGAGCCGGAGGCCGACGGGCTCGCCGAACCGCTCGCGCTGGGCTTGCCGCTGGTCGGCGCGGACGGGCTGCCCGACGGGCTCGCCGATCCGCTCGGGGAGGCCGAACCGCTCGGCGACACCGACGGCGAGCCGCTCGGCGTGACCGGCGGCACGGTCGGCGTGCCGGTCGGCGTCGGGACGGCGGGGCCCGGCAGGCAGCCGGTGAAGGGGTAGTGGTGCGTCTCCGCGCCGCCCTTGCCGGTCAGCGAGGCGGCGATCACCGAGCCGTTGACCGGGCCGCCGCTGCCGAGGTCGAAGGCGGCGTTCGGGGCGAGCACGGTACCCGCCCAGGCGGCCTTGCTGTTCTTGACCACCTTGGTCGCGGCCGGGAAGTTCCAGAGCAGCTTGGCCCGGATCGCCCCGCCGGCCGCGCTCTGCAGCTTGTCGTCCAGGACGAAGGCCGAGGTGCCCGCGTCCCAGAGGTGGAAGCCGGTGGTCCCGGCCGCCGCCATGTCGTACGAACCGCCGGTCACGTTGATCACCGTCACCGCGCCGGTCGGCACCTTGACGTAGACGTCCTTGGCGCCCTGCAGCTTCGCCGCGTCGACGGTGAAGCTGTTGTACTTCGCGTCCCCGCCGGTGAACGTCAGCTTGGCGCCGTCGGCCTGGACGGTGGCGCCGGCGGTCTGCGGCACGGCGGCCAGCGCGGTGGCGGCGGCGCGCAGCCTGGCGAACTCGGCCTTGAAGTCGATCGGCGAGGCGCCCTGGGTGATGACGCCCTGGTGGGCCTGGACGACCGCGCCGTCGCCCTTGGAGCCGTAGACGCCGTTGCCCTTCATCACCTGGGTGTTGTGCCCGGTGATGCGGCCGGCCACGACCAGCGCGTTCCGGCCGGGCAGCGCGTCGACCTCGGCGGGGGTGAGCTCCTGACCGGCCGAGAAGCCGCCGGTGAAGTCGGCGTTGCCGCCGACCGCGACCGCGCCCTCGGCGTCGGGCGTGTGGGTGTCGTCGCCCTCGATGAACTCGCCGTAGAGGTTGGCGACCCCGAGGTTGCGGCACTCCTGGTCGGTGCCGACGGCCTGGGCGGCCGGGGCGACGAGGCCGGCCAGGGCGAGCGAGCCGCCGACCGCGAGCGCGGCGGCGGAAATGGGTATGCGCATGTGCAGGTCTCCGCTTGGGGTGCGGGAGTTTATGGGGGGATTTGGCCCGCAAGAGGTATGGACCAATGGGGCACTCTTTCGGCCGAACCGGCGATTGGTCAAGACCATTGGTCAGAGTTGAGCGAAATGCGGCTTTTGCCCGCGTGTCGCCCCCCGCGTGTCGTCGCCGCCTCCGCGACCGCCACTCGCCCCCACCCCGCCCCCGCCGCCGTTCCCGCCCCCGCCCCGCCGCAGTCCCCGCCCGGCCCCGCGCCGTCGCGCCCCGCCCCAAGATCGCCTGTAAGGCCGCCTACGATTGACCCCGTGCGTACCCCCTTCTCCCTGCTCGCCGAGCGCTGGCAGCCCTCCGCCGCGATGGTCCGGCGCGCCGCGTTCGCCGCGCTGGTGATGAGCGTGGTGATCGTCGTCACCGGCGGCGCCGTCCGGCTCACCGCCTCCGGCCTCGGCTGTACGACCTGGCCCCGCTGCACCGACGAGAGCCTGACGCCCACCGCCGAGATGGGCTTCCACGGCGTCGTCGAGTTCACCAACCGGATGCTCACCTACGTGCTGAGCGCCGCCGTCGGGTGGGCGATCCTGGCCGCCCGCTGCCACCGCCGGCCTTCGGCCGGGGGGACCTCGAGCCCCTGGCGGCGCAGCCTGACCAAGCTCGGCTGGGCCCAGTTCTGGCTGGTGATGAGCAACGCCGTGCTCGGCGGCATCACCGTGCTGACCGGCCTCAACCCGTACACCGTCGCGCTGCACATGGTCGCCGCGATGGCCCTGGTCTGGGTCGCGCTGCTGATGTGGGAGCGGTCCAAGGAGGGCGACGGCCCGGCCGTGCTCTCGGTGGCCCCGCCGATCCACCGGCTCTCGTACGTCCTGGTCGCCGTGGTCGGGCTGCTCGTCGCGGCCGGCACCCTGGTGACCGGCGCCGGCCACCACCCCGGCACGCCCAAGGACAACAAGATCGTCCCGCGGATCCCGATCGACTACGACCGCCTCGCCCAGTTCCACGCCGACTTCGCCTTCGTCTCGGTCGGCCTGGCCATCGCGGTGATCTTCGTCCTGGCCGCCGTGAAGGCCCCGCGGCCCGCCCGGGCCCGGGCCAAGGAGCTGCTCGGCGTCCTGCTGCTGCAGGGCGTGCTCGGCTTCGTGCAGTACTTCACCGACGCCCCCGAGCTGATGGTCGGCCTGCACATGCTCCTCGCCGCGCTCACCTGGATCGCCGCGCTGCGCGTCCCGCTCGCCCTGCGCACCCGCGCGGACCTGCCCGCCGGGCAGCTGCCCGCCCAGGCCCCGCCGCAGGCCGCGGCCGTCTGACGCCGCCGGAACGCCGAAGGCCCGGTTCCCCCGCACCGAGGGGAACCGGGCCTTCGCGGTGTCCGGGGCTCAGCCGCCGAGCTGGATCCCGGCCATCCGCTTCCACTCGTACGGGCCGGTCTTCACCTTGAGGCCCAGCTCGCCCTCGAAGTCGTCGTGCAGGGTCAGCCCGGCCAGCTCCGCGGCCCGCCGGCCGACGGCGTAGCTGGGGGCCACCTGGTCGCCCCAGGCGCCGTCCGCGCCGACCACGACGATCCGGGTGGCCACGGCGCCGACGTACTCGACGACCGCGTCGGCGCTGCCCCCGTGCTGCCGGGCGAAGCCGGTGAGGTTCTTGGCGATGCGCTTGGCGCGGCGCTCGGTGCGGGCGTCCGGCGCGGCGGCGGTCTCTGCGCTACTCATGCGCCCGCCTCGCTTCGCTCGGCAGGGGCGTTCGCCCGTACGCACCTCTCGATGATTCGCTCACTTCGCTCGCTCATGCGCCGATGCTACCCACCGGTAGAGGCACTGGCGACGGGAGCGCCCTGTGCACCGGGACACATACTGGAGGCGTGACCTTCTCCGGCTGGCCGACCGAGGCGCTCGACTTCTACGAGCACCTGGAGGCCGACAACTCGAAGACCTTCTGGCAGGCCCACAAGACGCGGTACGAGGACGTCGTCCGGGCCCCGATGGAGCAGCTGCTCGCCGACCTGGAGCCGGAGTTCGGGCCGGGGAAGATCTTCCGCCCGAACCGCGACGTCCGCTTCAGCGCCGACAAGTCCCCGTACAAGACGCACATCGGCGCGCACCTGGAGAGCGGCGGCTACATCCAGCTCTCCGCCGACGGCCTGGCCTGCGGCAACGGCATGTACCAGCTCGCCCCGGACCAGCTGGAGCGCTACCGCGCCGCCGTCGCCGAGGACGTCACCGGCGCCGAACTGGAGCGGGTGATCGCCCGGGTGGAGCAGGACGGCCCGCGGGTGTTCGGCCGGGACTCCCTCAAGTCGGCCCCGCGCGGCTACCCCAAGGACCACCCCCGGATCGAGCTGCTGCGCCACAAGGGCCTGGTGGCCTGGCAGGAGTGGGAGCCGGCGACGTGGCTGGGCACCCGCGCCGCGCACACCCGGATCACCGGTTTCCTGCGCGCCTCCCGGCCGCTGCGGGACTGGCTGGACGGCCACGTCGGCCCCTCCGAGCTCCCCGCCCGCTGAACCCCGCCGGGCCGCCCCGGACGCGCGAGAGCCCCGGTCCACCGGACCGGGGCTCTCGCGCACGCACCTCGTGCTCCGCGAACTACGTCGCGACTACTTCACGAACGGGTCGACCGCGCACACCACCATCAGCAGCGACAGGTAGGTGATCGACCAGTGGAACAGCCGCATCTCCTTGAGCTTGGCGCCCACGATCCCGGCCTTGGCCCGCCCGTACAGCGCGTGCGCCTCGCGCAGCCAGGCCGCGCCCAGCACCACCGCGGCGACCGGGTACAGCCAGCTCATGTGCCCCAGCGGCCACACCGCCAGTGAGGTCGCCACCATCACCCAGGAGTAGATGACGACCTGCTTGCCGACCGCCACGTTGCCCTTGACCACCGGCAGCATCGGCACCCCGGCCCGCAGGTAGTCGTCGCGCACCTTCATCGACAGCACCCAGGTGTGCGGCGGCGTCCAGAAGAACACCACCAGGAACAGCGCCACCGCCGCCCAGGACACCGAGTTCGTCACCGACGACCAGCCGACCAGCACCGGCATGCAGCCGGCGATGCCGCCCCAGACGATGTTCTGCGAGGTGCGCCGCTTGAGCCCCAGCGTGTAGACGAACACGTAGAACAGCAGCGCGCCCAACGCCAGTCCGGCGGAGAGCCAGTTGACGCCGAAGCCCAGCAGCAGCGTCGACACGACCGCGAGCACGATGCCGAACACCAGCGCCTCGCGCGGCGACACCATCCCGGTGACGATCGGCCGCCGCTCGGTCCGGGACATCACCGCGTCGATGTCGCGGTCGATGTACATGTTGAGGGCGTTGGCGCCGCCCGCCGAGAGGTAGCCGCCGACCACGACCTTCAGCACCAGCAGCATGTTCGGCACGCCCTGCTGGGCCAGGAACATCACCGGCACGGTGCTCATCAGCAGCAGCTCGATGATCCGGGGCTTGGTCAGTGCGACGAACGCGCCGACACGGGCCCCGATCGGCCGGTTCGCAGGCGTCGCCCCGGTGACCCCGGCGGGACGGGTTTCGACGGCGGTCACTAACACCCCAACTGAAGATGAAACTTCGCAGGCGTCCACAGGAACGAAGGGTCCCGAATCGTCCGCTCTGCGCGTACCACGACACCATAGACGCTCCATATATCCCATCCGGCCCCGGGGTCCCCCGGCGAGGCGGAACCGCACACCCGCGGGTGAACCGACTGGGTGAAGCCACGAACCGTCTCCGGCGGAGTCCGCTAGCCCGTCCTGACCACCCCGGCGGCGGAGGTCCGCGAACCGGGAGAGCCTGGGACAAAACCAGTCATACAGGCCTAGTGGGAATCACCATGCGGAAATCCCGGTTGTCTCAGCACGGAGGGTGAGCCCCGGCCCGGACGGTAGGCTCGCACGCAGAAGCGGGATCTACCCTCCGTGACCGGCACCACCCAGCGTCGGGACCACAGCGCCGTGGCCGACCCGGTCCCCATTCACGGGGTCACTCTTCAATACGGAAGGAGCCCTGAGACAGGGTGAGCACTGCGCCGACGAACGCATTCGAGTGGACCGATCTGGACGAGCGCACGGTGGACACCGCGCGAGTCCTCGCGATGGACGCTGTCCAGAAGGTCGGCAACGGGCACCCCGGGACGGCCATGTCGCTGGCCCCGGCCGCCTACCTGATCTTCCAGCGCTTCCTGCGCCACGACCCGACCGACCCGTCCTGGGTCGGCCGTGACCGCTTCGTCCTCTCCCCCGGGCACACCAGCCTGACGCTCTACACCCAGCTGTACCTGTCGGGCTACGGCCTGGAGCTGGACGACCTCAAGGCCTTCCGCGTCGCCGGCAGCCGCACCCCCGGCCACCCCGAGCACGGCCACACGGCCGGCGTGGAGACCACCACCGGTCCGCTCGGCCAGGGCATCGCCAACGCGGTCGGCATGGCGATGGCCGCCCGCTACGAGCGCGGCCTGTTCGACCCCGAGACGCCGGCCGGCGAGTCCCCCTTCGACCACACCATCTGGGCCGTCGTCTCCGACGGCGACCTGGAGGAGGGCATCTCCGCCGAGGCCTCCTCGCTGGCCGGTCACCAGCAGCTGGGCAACCTGGTCGCCCTCTACGACGACAACCACATCTCGATCGAGGGCGACACCGAGACGGCCTTCTCCGAGGACGTCCTCAAGCGCTACGAGGCGTACGGCTGGCACGTCCAGCGGGTCACCCCGAAGCCCAACGGCGACATCGACGTGGCCGCCCTCGCCGACGCGCTGGCCGCGGCCAAGGCCGAGACCTCCCGCCCGTCGATGATCGCGATGCGCACCATCATCGCCTGGCCGGCCCCGGACGCCCAGAACACCGCCAAGGCGCACGGCTCCGCGCTCGGCGCCGCCGAGATCGCCGCCACCAAGAAGGTCCTGGGCTTCGACCCGGAGAAGACCTTCGAGGTCAGCGACCAGGTCATCGAGCACGCCCGCCTGGTCATCAAGCGCGGCAAGGCCGCCCGCGACCAGTGGCAGCAGACCTTCGAGGCCTGGCGCGCCGCCCACCCGCAGCGCGCCGCCGACTTCGACCGGATCCAGGCCGGCGAGCTGCCCGAGGGCTGGAAGAAGGCCGTCCCCTCCTTCCCGGCCGGCAAGGACGTCGCCACCCGCAAGGCCTCCGGCGACACCCTCAAGGCGATCGGCGCGGTCATCCCGGAGCTGTGGGGCGGCTCGGCCGACCTCGCCGAGTCCAACCTGACCACCATCGACGAGGACAGCTCCTTCCTCCCCGCGGGCAACCCGCTGAAGACCGCGAGCCCGTACGGCCGCACGATCCACTTCGGCATCCGCGAGCACGCCATGGGCTCGACCATGAACGGCATCGCCCTGCACGGCAGGACCCGCGTGTACGGCGGCACCTTCCTGGTCTTCGCCGACTACATGCGCCCGGCCGTCCGCCTGGCCGCGCTGATGAAGCTGCCGGTCACCTACGTCTGGACGCACGACTCGATCGGCCTCGGCGAGGACGGCCCGACCCACCAGCCGGTCGAGCACCTGGCCTCGCTGCGCGCCATCCCGGGCCTGACCATGGTCCGCCCGGCCGACGCCAACGAGACCGCCGTCGCCTGGCGCACCGTCATCGAGCGCCAGACCAGCCACCCGGGCCCGGTCGGCCTGGCCCTCACCCGCCAGGGCGTCCCGACCTTCGACCGCGAGGTCTTCGGCTCCGCCGAGGGCACCGCGAAGGGCGGCTACATCCTGGCCGAGGCCTCCGACGGCGACCCGCAGGTGATCCTGATGGGCACCGGATCCGAGGTCCAGCTGGCCGTCAAGGCCCGCGAGGTGCTGGAGGCCGAGGGCATCGCGACCCGCGTGGTCTCGCTGCCGTCCTTCGAGTGGTTCCAGGAGCAGGACCAGGCCTACCGCGACAGCGTGCTGCCGCCGTCGGTCAAGGCCCGGGTCTCGGTCGAGGCCGGCATCGCCCAGGGCTGGCGCGAGCTGGTCGGCGACCACGGCCGGATCGTCTCGCTGGAGCACTTCGGCGCCTCCGCCGACTACCAGGTGCTGTTCGAGGAGTTCGGCATCACCGCCGAGCGCGTGGTGGCCGAGGCGCACAACGCCCTGCGCTCCCTCGAAGCCGTCAACCGCTAGCCGTCCAGGGCCGCGTACTCGCCCGCACGCGAGTGCGCGGCCCCGTCCGACTTCCCCACGAAGCAGAAGAACAAGGGACTGAAGCACCATGACTGACGCACTGAAGCGCCTCAGCGACGAAGGCGTTGCGATCTGGCTGGACGACCTCAGCCGCAAGCGACTGAACTCCGGCAACCTGGCCGAACTGGTGCAGAACAAGCACGTGGTGGGTGTCACCACCAACCCGACCATCTTCCAGAAGGCCATCGCCGGCAGCGGCGACGACTCCTACGACAGCCAGCTGCGCGACCTCGCCGTCCGCAAGGTCACCACCGACGAGGCGATCCGCATGATCACCACCTCCGACGTGCGCGACGCGGCCGACGTGCTGCGCCCGGTCTACGACGCCTCCAACGGCCGCGACGGCCGGGTCTCCATCGAGGTCGACCCGCGCCTGGCGCACGAGACCGCCGTCACCGTGGCCGAGGCCAAGCAGCTGTGGTGGCTGGTCGACCGCCCGAACGTCTTCATCAAGATCCCCGCCACCAAGGCCGGCCTGCCCGCGATCAGCGAGGTCATCGGCAAGGGCATCAGCGTCAACGTCACGCTGATCTTCTCGCTGGAGCGCTACAAGGCCGTCATCGACGCCTACCTGACCGGCCTGGAGACCGCCAAGGCCAAGGGCCTGGACCTCTCCCAGATCGAGTCGGTCGCCTCCTTCTTCGTCTCCCGCGTGGACACCGAGATCGACAAGCGCCTGGACAAGATCGGCGGCGACGCCCGGAACCTGCGCTCCAAGGCCGCCCTGGCCAACGCCCGCCTCGCCTACCAGGCGTACGAGGAGGTCTTCGGCAGCGTCGACGGCAAGACCGCCGGCAACGCCCGCTGGCGTGCGCTGGAGGCCGCCGGCGCCAAGCCGCAGCGCCCGCTGTGGGCCTCCACCGGCGTCAAGGACCCGGCCCTGCCGGACACCCTGTACGTCACCGAGCTGGTCGCCCCCGGCACCGTCAACACCATGCCCGAGGCCACCCTGGACGCCACCGGCGACCACGGCGTGGTCACCGGCAACACGATCGTCCCCAACTACGCCGACGCCAAGGCCGTGCTGGACGCGATCGCCGCCGCCGGCGTGGACTACGACGACGTGGTCCAGGTCCTGGAGGACGAGGGCGTCGAGAAGTTCGAACAGTCCTGGAACGAGCTGCTCGACACCGTCACCGCCTCGCTCGCCTCCTTCGCCGACGAGAAGTGACCCCTGCTCACAGCCAGCGCACGAAAGCGGAGCCCATCAAGTGAGCACTGATTTCCCCGAGTTGACTTCGGAATCGGACGCGGACGACCTCCCGCCCGCCCCCGTCAACCCGCTTCGTGACCCCTCCGACCGACGGCTCCCGCGCATCGCGGGGCCGTCCGGTCTGGTCATCTTCGGGGTCACCGGCGACCTGTCCCGCAAGAAGCTGATGCCGGCCATCTACGACCTGGCCAACCGCGGTCTGCTTCCGCCGGGCTTCTCCCTCGTCGGCTTCGCCCGCCGCGAGTGGGACGACGAGGACTTCGCCAAGGAGGTCCACGACGCCGTCCGGGACCACGCCCGCACCCCGTTCCGGGAGGAGGTCTGGCAGCAGCTCGCCAAGGGCATGCGCTTCGTCCACGGAACCTTCGACGACGACGAGGCCTTCGGCAAGCTGCGCGAGACCATCGAGGAGCTGGACAAGGCCCAGGGCACCGGCGGCAACTTCGCCTTCTACCTGTCCGTCCCGCCGAAGTTCTTCCCGACGGTCGTCCAGCAGCTCAAGAAGCACGGCCTGGCCGACCCTCCCCAGGGCTCCTGGCGCCGCGCGGTCATCGAGAAGCCCTTCGGCCACGACCTGGAGAGCGCCCAGGAGCTCAACAAGGTCGTCCACGAGGTCTTCCCCCGGGACGAGGTCTTCCGGATCGACCACTACCTGGGCAAGGAGACGGTCCAGAACATCCTGGCGCTGCGCTTCGCCAACCAGATGTTCGAGCCGATCTGGAACCGCTCGTACGTCGACCACGTGCAGATCACCATGGCCGAGGACATCGGCATCGGCGGCCGGGCCGGCTACTACGACGGCATCGGCTCCGCCCGTGACGTCATCCAGAACCACCTGCTCCAGCTGATGGCGCTCACCGCCATCGAGGAACCGGCCTCCTTCCACCCGAAGGCGCTGGTGGCCGAGAAGCTCAAGGTGCTCAGCGCCGTCAAGCTCCCGGCCGACCTCGGCCGGCACACCGTGCGCGGCCAGTACGCCTCCGGCTGGCAGGGCGGCGAGGAGGTCGTCGGTTACCTGGACGAGGACGGGATCGACCCCGACTCCAAGACCGACACCTACGCGGCCATCAAGCTGGAGATCAACAACCGCCGCTGGGCGGGCGTCCCGTTCTACCTGCGGACCGGCAAGCGCCTGGGCCGCCGGGTCACCGAGATCGCGGTCGTCTTCCAGCGCGCCCCGTACCTGCCGTTCGACTCCTACGCGACCGAGGAGCTGGGGCAGAACGCCCTGGTCATCCGGGTCCAGCCGGACGAGGGCGTGACGGTGCGGTTCGGCTCCAAGGTGCCGGGCACCTCCTTCGAGGTCCGGGACGTCACGATGGACTTCGCCTACGGCGAGTCCTTCACCGAGTCCAGCCCGGAGGCGTACGAGCGGCTCATCCTCGACGTGCTGCTCGGCGACGCCAACCTGTTCCCGCGTCACCAGGAGGTCGAGCTCTCCTGGCAGATCCTCGACCCGATCGAGAAGTACTGGGACACCCACGGCAAGCCCGCCCAGTACGCGGCGGGGACCTGGGGCCCCGTCGAGGCGGACGAGATGCTCGCACGAGACGGCAGGAGCTGGCGCCGGCCATGAAGATCGACCTCACCAACACGACGTCCAGCAAGATCAACGCCGCGCTCATGGAGGCGCGCCGGGCCAGTGGCTCCACCGCCGCCGGCATGGTGCTCACCCTGGTGATCGTGACCGACGAGGGCAGCGCCTACGACGCCCTCAAGGCCGCCAACGACGCCTCCCGCGAGCACCCGATGCGCACCCTCGCGGTGATCAAGCGCGCCGGGCGCTCGCCCCGGGCCCGCGCCGAGACCCGGCTGGACGCCGAGATCCTGGTCGGCTCGGACGCCGGCTCCGGCGAGACGGTCGTCCTGCGCATGCACGGCGAGCTCGCCGCGCACGCCCAGTCGGTCGTCCTGCCGCTGCTGCTGCCGGACGCCCCGGTCGTGGTCTGGTGGCCGGACAACGCGCCGCTGCACCCGGCGCAGGACCCGCTGGGCTCGCTCGCCCAGCGCCGGATCACCGACGCCGTCACCGCCGAGTCCCCGGTCGGCCAGCTCGCCCAGCGGGCCCAGAGCTACACCCCGGGCGACACCGACCTGGCCTGGACCCGGATCACCGGCTGGCGCTCGATGCTGGCCGCCGCGCTGGACCAGCGGCCGTCCCAGATCGTCTCCGCCGTGGTCGAGGGCGAGTCCTACAACCCCAGCGTCGAGCTGCTCGGCCTGTGGCTGACCAACCGGCTGCACGTTCCGGTCGAGCGGGTCGTCACCGGCGGCCCCGGCATCACCGCGGTGCACCTGCGCACCAAGGACGGGGACATCACCCTGGACCGCCCGGACGGCCTGATGGGCACGCTCTCCATGCCCGGCTCGCCGGACCGCCAGGTGGCGCTCAAGCGGCGCGAGACCGCGGAGCTGATCTCCGAGGAGCTGCGCCGCCTGGACCCGGACGACATCTACGCGACGGCCGTGCGCACGCCCGTCGACCGGCTGCACGAGCCCGTCAACGCGGAGACCACGGCGGCCGGGCGGATCGCCCGGGAGGCCGCCAGGGAGACCGCCGGGGAAGCCGGGGCCGCCCCGGAGGCCGACGCCGACGCCGACGCCGCGGAGAAGAAGCCCGCGAAGAAGGCCGCGGGCAAGCGCGCCGCCAAGGAAAGCGCATGACCAACGCGACCCCGCAGCTGGTCGTCCACCGGGACAAGGAGCTGATGGCCCAGGCGGCCGCGGCCCGGCTGATCACCCGGATCGTGGACGCCCAGGCCGCCCGCGGCACCGCCTCGGTGGTGCTCACCGGCGGCCGCAACGGCAACGCCCTGCTGGCCGCGATCGGCGCCTCCCCGGCGCGCGACGCGGTCGACTGGGGCCGGCTGGACCTCTGGTGGGGCGACGAGCGCTTCGTGCCCGCCGCCGATCCGGACCGCAACGCCGTCCAGGCCCGCGCGGAGCTGCTGGACGCCGTCCCGCTCGACCCGGCGCGGGTGCACGAGATGCCCGCCTCGGACGGGGTGGACGGCTCGGACGTGGAAGCCGCCGCGGCCCGTTACGCGGAGGAGCTGGCGAGGGCGGCCGGGCCGGGCGACCGGCTCGGCGTCCCCGCCTTCGACGTGCTGCTGCTCGGCGTCGGCCCGGACACCCACGTCGCCTCGCTCTTCCCCGAGCACCCGGGTGTGCGGGAGAAGGAGCTGACCGTGATCGGCGTGCGCGGGGCCCCCAAGCCCCCGCCGACCCGGATCTCGCTCACCCTCCCGGCCATCCGGGCCGCGCGTGAGGTCTGGCTGCTGGCCGCCGGAGAGGACAAGGCGGGCGCGGTCGCGCTGACCCTGTCCGGCCCCGGCGAGATCCAGGCGCCCGCCTCCGGCGCGTACGGCCGCAGCCGTACCCTGCTGCTGCTGGACCGGGCCGCCGCGGAGCGGATCCCGCCGCAGCTCTACCCGCCGGCCTCGGCGTAGCGGGCGGGCGACGACGCCGAAGGGCGCCACCGTCATCCGACGGTGGCGCCCTTCTCGGTTCGGTCGACGTCCGGTCGACGCCCGGTCGACGTCCGGTCGCCTCAGATCTCGCCGCGGAGCTTCGCCAGCGCCTCGGCCAGGATCGCCTCGCCGTCGGCGTCGGTGCGCCGCTCACGGACGTAGGCGAGGTGGGTCTTGTAGGGCTCGTTGCGCGAGGGTGCCGGCGGGTTGTGCTGGTCCTGCCCCGCCGGGAAGCCGCAGCGCGGGCAGTCCCAGGTGTCCGGGATCGCCGCTTCGGCGGCGAAGCTGGGCCGGGTCTCGTGCTTGTTGGCGCACCAGAAGGAGATCCGGTTGCGCGGGGCGGACTCGCCGCGCTCCGCCTCGCCCATCGGGCCGGCCCCAACCCTGCTGCCACGGATGGCATTGCCACTTGCCACGGTCTGACTCCCTGCGTACTGGTGCGCCGACCCGCCGCGGTGCGCGTCGGTGGCGAAAGTCGTCCTAGTGTAAGCAGGAGTTAAGCCTTCGCCACCACTGCCTCCGCGCCCGACCGTCCCAGGATAAGCGCTCGGGCGACGGGGCGTCAGGCTTGTGTCAGCTCTTGTACTTCAGCAGCAGGCTGAGCACGATGATGCTGGCGAACCAGCCCAGGCCGACCACGATGGTGATGCGGTCCAGGTTGCGCTCGGCCACCGCCGAGCCGCCGCCGGTGGACATCGCGCCACCGCCGAACATGTCCGACAGGCCGCCGCCCTTCCCCTTGTGCAGCAGCACGAGCAGGATCATCAGCAGACTGAAGATGATCAGGGCAATCGAGAACCCGAGAACCACGACGGGACCAACTCTCTCGTATCTTCGGCGAAGGGGCCGGGCCGCGTACGGCGGTCCGGCCCCAAAGCCTACGTTGCTGCGGCGGCGTTAGCCTACTGCCTGCTCACGGTAGCGCACGATCTTGACGAACTCGTCGGCGTCCAGCGAGGCACCGCCGATCAGGCCGCCGTCGATGTCGGGCTTGGCCATCAGGCCGGCCGCGCTCGACGACTTCACCGAACCGCCGTACAGCACACGGACCTTGTCGGCCAGCTCGGCGTCGTACAGCTCGGCGATCCGCCGACGGATGGCGGCGCAGACCTCCTGCGCGTCCTCCGGGGTGGCCACCTCGCCGGTGCCGATCGCCCAGACCGGCTCGTAGGCGACCACGATGGTCTCGGCCTGGTGGGCCGGGACGTCCGCGAGGGCGCCGTCCAGCTGGGCCAGGGTGTACTCGACGTGGGTGCCGGCCTTGCGGATGTCCAGCGGCTCGCCGATGCACAGGATCGGGGTGATCCCGGCCCGGTAGGCGGCCTTCACCTTGGCGTTGACGATCTCCTCGTCCTCGCCGTGGTACTGGCGGCGCTCCGAGTGGCCGATCACCGCGTAGGCGCACTGGAGCTTGGCCAGCATCGGGCCGGAGACCTCGCCGGTGTAGGCCCCGCCGTCGTGCTGCGAGATGTCCTGCGAGCCGTACTTGATCTTCAGCTTGTCGCCGAAGACCAGGGTCTGCACCGAGCGCAGGTCGGTGAACGGCACCAGGACGGCGACCTCGACGGCCTCGTAGTCCTTGTCGGCCAGCGCGAACGCCAGCTTCTGGGTGTGCTGGATGGCCTCAAGGTGGTTGAGGTTCATCTTCCAGTTGCCCGCCATGAGCGGGAGACGGTCGGTCATGTGTTTTCAGTCCTCCAGAGCGGCGAGACCGGGGAGGGTCTTGCCCTCCAGGTACTCGAGGCTCGCGCCGCCGCCGGTCGAGATGTGTCCGAAGGCGTTCTCGTCGAAGCCCAGGATGCGGACGGCCGCGGCGGAGTCGCCGCCGCCGACCACGGTGAACGCGTCGCTGTCCAGCAGGCCCTGCGCGACGGCCTTGGTGCCGTTCGCGTAGTCCGGGTGCTCGAAGACGCCCATCGGGCCGTTCCAGAACACCGTGCCGGCGTCGGCCAGCTTGGCCGCGTACAGCTCGCGGGTCTTCGGGCCGATGTCCAGACCCTCCTGGTCGGCCGGGATCGCGTCCGCGGCGACGAGGTCCGGGTTCGCCGGGGTCTTGCCCTTGAGGTCCGGGAACTCGGGGGAGACCAGGACGTCGACCGGCAGGACGAACTCGACGCCCCGCTTCTCGGCCTCGGCCAGGTACTCCAGGCAGACCGGGATCTGGTCCGCCTGCAGCAGCGAGATGCCGACCTCGTGGCCCTTGGCCTTGAGGAAGGTGTAGGCCATGCCGCCGCCGATCAGGATCCGGTCGGCCTTCTTCAGCAGGTTGTCGATCACGCCGAGCTTGTCGGACACCTTGGCGCCGCCGAGCACCACGACGTACGGCCGCCGCACCTCGTCGGTCAGCTTCTTCAGCACGCCGACCTCGGTGGCGATCAGGTCGCCCGCGGCGTGCGGCAGCAGCTTCGGCAGGTCGAACACGGAGGCGTGCTTGCGGTGCACGGCGCCGAAGCCGTCGCCGACGTACAGGTCGGCCAGCGCGGCGAGCTGCGCGGCGAAGGCCTGGCGCTCGGCGTCGTCCTTGCTGGTCTCACCGGCGTTGAAGCGCAGGTTCTCCAGCAGCGCGACCTCGCCGTCGCCCAGCGCGGCGACGACGGCCGCGGCGTTCTCCCCGACGGTGTCGGTCGCGAAGGCGACGTCCTTGCCGAGGATCTCGCCGAGCCGCTTGGCCGCGGGAGCGAGCGAGAACTGCGGGTCCGGCGCACCCTTGGGGCGACCGAGGTGCGAGGCGACGACGACCTTCGCACCGGCCGTCGCCAGCTTGGCGATGGTCGGGGCGACGGCGCGGATCCGGCCGTCGTCGGTGATCGTCTCGCCGTCCAGCGGCACGTTCAGGTCGGCGCGTACGAACACGCGCTTGCCTGCGACACCGGCTTCGATGAGCTCTTCGATGGTCTTCACGGGGATTCGGTTGCTCCTGGGGAGATGGTCGATGCGCAGAGGCGGCACGGCGCAGGGGCCGCCTGAGAAGTCCTTGAGCGCGGAGCGAGGGCCCGGTCGGCATGGTGCGCCGTCCGGGCCCTCGCCCCTACATCACGTCAGCTCCCACCGCGTCAGAGCTGGCCGCCGACGAGGGTGACCAGGTCGACGACGCGGTTCGAGTAGCCCCACTCGTTGTCGTACCAGCCGAGCACCTTGACCTGGTTGCCCTGGACCATGGTGAGCTGGCTGTCGAAGATGCAGGAGGCCGGGTCGTTGACGATGTCCGAGGAGACGATCGGGTCCTCGGTGTAGGCCAGGATGCCCTTGAGCGGGCCCTCCTGCGCGGCCTTCTGGAAGGCCGCGTTGACCTCGTCCTTGGTGACCTCGCGCTCCAGGGTGACGACCAGGTCCGTGATCGAGCCGGTCGGGACCGGGACGCGCAGCGAGGTGCCGTCCAGCTTGCCCTTCAGCTCCGGCAGGACCAGGGCGGTCGCCTTGGCGGCACCGGTCGAGGTCGGGATGATGTTCTGCGAGGCCGCACGAGCACGGCGCAGGTCCTTGTGCGGGAAGTCCAGGGTCACCTGGTCGTTGGTGAACGCGTGGACGGTGGTCATCAGACCCTTGACGATGCCGAAGCTCTCGTTCAGCACCTTCGCCATCGGCGCCACGCAGTTGGTGGTGCAGGAGGCGTTGGAGATGACGTGGTGGTTGGCGGCGTCGTACTTCTCGTCGTTGACGCCCAGGACGATGGTGACGTCCTCGTCGGTGGCGGGGGCCGAGATGATGACCTTCTTCGCACCGGCGGCGAGGTGCTTCTTCGCAGCCTCGGCCTTGGTGAAGATGCCGGTGGACTCGACGACGATGTCGGCGCCCAGGGCGGCCCACGGCAGGTTCGCGGGGTCACGCTCGGCGGTCACCTTGAAGGTGTGGCCGTCGACGGTGATGCTGTCCTCGGTGTGCGAGACCTCGCCCTGGAGGGTGCCCAGGGTGGTGTCGTACTTCAGCAGGTGGGCCAGGGTCTTCGTGTCGGTGAGGTCGTTGACACCGACGATCTCGATGTCCGCGCCCTGAGCCTTGACAGCGCGGAAGAAGTTGCGGCCGATGCGGCCAAAGCCGTTGATGCCTACCCGGATCGTCACGAACCGATCTCCTCGTTAGGTACGCCGGGCCGGAACCCGACGGGGATGAGATTTGGGAAGTCCCCGACCGCCTATGACCCTACCCCTCCCGGGCCTGGGAGGGCACATCGCGCCGCCTGGTGAGACCGGGCGTGGCGTGCCCCAAACCCGAATTCAGGCCGTCCGGCCTTGGTCCGGCGGGCAGTTGGTCCCGGGCCCAATGGTCTCTACCAATTCGGGAGTGCCGGGACCTCCGGGAACGACGACGGCCGGCGCCCGGGGAGCCGGGCGCCGGCCGTGTCGCGATCACGGGCGGTGGGCGTCAGTTCATCGCCATCTCGTCGGTCAGGCTGGCCTCGGTGCTCGGCAGGCCGAGCTCGGAGGCGCGCTTGTCGGCCATCGCCAGCAGCCGGCGGATCCGGCCGGCCACCGCGTCCTTGGTCAGCGGCGGGTCGGCGAGCGCGCCCAACTCCTCCAGCGAGGCCTGCTTGTGCTGCATCCGCAGCTGGCCGGCCGCGGCCAGGTGCTCGGGCACCTCCTCGCCGAGGATCTCCAGCGCGCGCTGCACCCGGGCGCCGGCCGCCACCGCGGCACGGGCCGAGCGGCGCAGGTTGGCGTCGTCGAAGTTGGCGAGCCGGTTGGCGGTGGCCCGCACCTCGCGGCGCATCCGGCGCTCCTCCCAGGCGAGCACCGACTCGTGCGCGCCCAGGCGGGTCAGCAGCGCGCCGATCGCGTCGCCGTCGCGGATGACCACCCGGTCCACCCCGCGGACCTCGCGGGCCTTGGCCGGGATGCCGAGCCGGCGGGCCGCGCCGACCAGGGCCAGCGCCGCCTCCGAGCCGGGGCAGGTGATCTCCAGAGAGGAAGAGCGGCCCGGCTCGGTGAGCGAGCCGTGCGCGAGGAAGGCGCCGCGCCAGGCCGCCTCGGCGTCGCAGGTGGCACCGGAGACGACCGCCGGGGGCAGGCCCCGGATCGGGCGCCCGCGCCCGTCCACCAGACCGGTCTGGCGCGCGAGCAGTTCGCCGTCCTTGACCACGCGGACCACGAAGCGGCTGCCGCGGCGCAGCCCGCCGGGGGCCATCACCACGAGGTCGGAGGAGTGCCCGAAGATCTCCAGGAGGTCCTTGCGCAGCCGTCGTGCCGCCGCGCCGGTGTCGAGCTCCGCCTCGATCACGATGCGGCCGCTCACGATGTGCAGTCCGCCCGCGAACCGCAGGATCGCCGACACCTCCGCCTTGCGGCAGCAGGCCCGGGTGACCGGGAGCCGGCTGATCTCGTCCTTCACCGCTGGAGTCATCGCCATGGCCCGATCCTTCCATGTGTCCGGAAAATCCGGTCGTACGCTGCCGCCAACAGCTCGGGGTCGTGTCGCGGCGTGCCGTCGGTGCGGGCCACCGAACCGAGCACCAGGGCGGCGCCCATCCGCTCGGCCGCCTTCTCCAGACCGGCGAGGTCCGCCTGGCCGAAGGCGCCGCCGGTGACGGCGCGCTCGTCCACCAGGATCGCATCCACCTCGAGTTCCGGGGCGTGGTCGGCGATGACCTCCAGGTGACGCTGCGGGGTGAAGCCCTCGGTCTCACCGGGCTGGGGGGCCAGGTTCAGGGTGAGCAGGCGGCGGGCGCGGGTCTCGGTGAGCGCCTCGGCCAGCTCGGGCACCAGCAGGTGCGGCAGCACGCTGGTGAACCAGGAGCCGGGGCCGAGCACCACCCAGTCCGCCTCGCGGACGGCGGTGACCGCCTCCGGGACGGCCGGCGGCCCGTCCGGCAGCAGCCGGATCGACTGCACGGTGCCGGGGGTGACCGCGACGTTCGCCTGGCCCCGGACCGCCGACACCTCGGCGGGGAGCTCCGGGTCGTGGCCCCGGACGGTCGCCTCGATGTCCAGCGGCACCGCCGACATCGGCAGCACCCGGCCCTGGACGTTGAGCAGTCGGCCGACCCAGTCCAGGGCCTCCACCGGGTCGCCCAGCTTCTCCCAGAGCGCGACGATCAGCAGGTTGCCGACGGCGTGGCCGCCGAGCTCGCCGTTGCCGGTGAAGCGCTGCTGGATCACCTCGGACCAGGTGCGGCCCCAGTCGTCGTCCCCGCACAGCGCGGCCAGCGC
This sequence comes from Kitasatospora sp. NPDC086791, assembly GCF_040685975.1. Classification (NCBI taxonomy): domain Bacteria; kingdom Bacillati; phylum Actinomycetota; class Actinomycetes; order Kitasatosporales; family Streptomycetaceae; genus Kitasatospora; species Kitasatospora sp. NPDC086791. Next base: position 141,087 of record NZ_JBFBOC010000010.1, read on the forward strand.
CTTGCGCAGGTCGCCCGGGGGCAGCACGCCCAGCTCGGTGCGCAGCCGCCCGCTGGAGCCGCCGTCGTCGGCGACGGTGACCACGGCGGTCAGGTCGCTGGTGAGGCGGCGCAGCGCGGACAGCGAGGCGGACAGCCCCTGGCCGCCGCCCAGCGCGGTGATCCTCGGAGCCGGGTTCGCCCGGGCGGGACTGCTGCGCGGACGGCTCGGCGCCGGGGGCCGGGCCGGGCTGCCCGCCCGGTCACCGGTCCTGCTCTGCGGCTGTCGCCCGGGCACGTATCCCGCCACACATCACCTCGCGTTCTCGGCCCCGCCACCGGCTCCGCCGGCGGGCCCGGCAGGGAAGGCGGCGGTTACTCCCGTCCCATGTCACGGTGGACGAGCACCGTCTCGACTCCGTCGGCGATGAGACGCTTGGTCAGACGCTCGGACATGGCGACGCTGCGGTGCTTGCCACCGGTGCAGCCTACGGCAAGCGTCATGTAGCGCTTCCCCTCGCGCCGGTACCCCTCGGTCACGATGCGCAGCAGCTCGGTGTAACCGTCCAGGAACTCGTTGGCCCCGGGCTGCTGGAACACGTAGTCGGCGACGTCCGCGTCGGTGCCGGTGCGGGCCCGGAGCTCGGGCACCCAGTGCGGGTTGGGCAGGAAGCGGCAGTCCACCACGAGGTCGGCGTCGACCGGCAGGCCGTACTTGAAGCCGAAGGACATCACGGTGGCGCGCAGCTCGGGTTCGTCGTGGTCGGCGAACTGGGCGTCCAGCTTGGCGCGCAGCTGGTGCACGTTGAGGTTGGAGGTGTCGATCACCAGGTCGGCCTCGCCGCGCAGGTCGCGCAGCAGGTCGCGCTCCTGGGCGATGCCGTCCACGATCCGGCCGTCGGCCTGCAGCGGGTGCGGGCGGCGGACGCTCTCGAAGCGGCGCACCAGCGCCTCGTCGGAGGAGTCCAGGAAGACGACCCGGAGCCGGACGCCGCGCTTCTCCAGCTCGTCCAGCGAGGTGAGCAGGTCGTCGAAGAACTGGCGGCCGCGGACGTCGACGACCACGCCGATCCGGGCGACGTTGCCCTGGGACCGGGCGCCCAGGTCGACCATGGTCGGGATCAGGGCCGGCGGCAGGTTGTCCACCACGAACCAGCCGAGGTCCTCCAGGCACTTGGCGGCGGTGGAGCGGCCGGCTCCGGACATGCCGGAGATGATCACCAGCTCCGGCGCGTTCTCGGCCACGTCTGACACGGTCACTTCGGTTCCCCGCTCTCGGTCTTTCTGCTGGGGAGAACGCGCACGGCGCGGCCGCCCTTCCCCGGCCCGGGCAGGCGGGCGGGGCCGGGGCACACCGGCTGACGGGCGGCGTCGGCCGTCATGGCGTCTCCTGGGATGGTGCGGTCTGGGGTGCTGCTGCCACCGGCTCGGTGGCCTGGTCGGCCCCGTCCTCGATGATCTCGCCGGTCGCGGTGTTGACCGCGGGTGCGGCGGGTGTACGGGACGACAACGCCGCCGCAACAGTCTCCGCGGTACGGCGTCCGATGCCGGGTACCGCGCAGAGCTCGTCCACGGTGGCGGCCCGGAGCTTCTTCAGCGAGCCGAAGTGCTTGAGCAGCGCCTGGCGGCGAGTCTCGCCGAGGCCCGGGACGGAGTCCAGTTCCCCGGCGGTGAGTCGCTTGGAACGCTTGGCGCGCTGGTAGCCGATCGCGAAGCGGTGGGCCTCGTCGCGCACCCGCTGGAGCAGGTAGAGGCCCTCGCTGGAGCGGGGCAGCACCACCGGGTCGTCCTCGCCGGGCAGCCAGACCTCCTCCAGCCGCTTGGCCAGGCCGCACAGCGCGACGTCGTCGATGCCGAGTTCGTCCAGGGCGCGCTTGGCGGCGGCGACCTGGGGCGGGCCGCCGTCGACCACCAGCAGCTGGGGCGGGTAGGCGAACCGCTTGGGGCGGCCCTCCTCGTCCCGGGTCGGCCCGGCCGGTCCGGCGGCGTCGGCCTCGTCCGGCTCGGGGACGGCCCACTCGCCGGTCCGCTCGCGCTCCTGGAGGTAGCGGCGGAAGCGGCGGCCGATCACCTCGTGCATCGAGCGGACGTCGTCCTGGCCCTCGAAACCCTTGATCTGGAAGCGCCGGTACTCGCTCTTGCGGGCCAGGCCGTCCTCGAAGACGACCATGGAGGCGACCACGTCCTCGCCCTGGAGGTGGGAGATGTCGTAGCACTCGATCCGCAGCGGGACGGAGTCCAGCTCCAGGGCGTCGGCGATCTCCTGCAGGGCGCGGCTGCGGGTGGTGAGGTCGGAGGCGCGCTTGGTCTTGTGCAGCGCGAGCGCCTGCTGGGCGTTGCGCTGCACGGTGGCCATCAGGTCCTTCTTGTCGCCGCGCTGCGGGATGCGCAGGTCGACCTGGCTGCCGCGCAGGCCGCTCAGCCACTCCCGCACCGGCTCGGCCGGTTCGGGCAGGGCCGGGACGAGCACCTCGCGGGGGACGGACTCGCCGCCGCCGTAGAGCTGTTGCAGGGCGTGCTCGACCAGACCGGCGGTGTCGACGTCCTCGACCTTGTCGGTGACCCAGCCGCGCTGGCCGCGCACCCGGCCGCCGCGGACGTGGAAGATCTGTACGGCGGCCTCCAGTTCGTCCTCGGCGACGGCCAGCAGGTCGGCGTCGGTGGCGTCGGCGAGCACGATGGCGTTCTTCTCCATCGCACGCTTGAGGGCGCCGATGTCGTCGCGCAGCCGGGCCGCCTTCTCGTACTCCAGCTCGGCCGCGGCCTCCCGCATCCGCTCTTCCAGCCGGCGCAGGTAGTTGCCGGTGCGCCCGGCCATGAAGTCGCAGAAGTCCTCGGCCAGGGCCCGGTGTTCGTCGGCCGAGACCTTGCCGACGCAGGGCGCGGCGCACTTGCCGATGTAGCCGAGCAGGCAGGGCCGGCCGACCTGCCGGGCGCGCTTGAAGACGCCGTTGGAGCAGGTGCGGACGGGGAAGACCCGCAGCATCAGGTCGACCGTCTCGCGGATCGCCCAGGCGTGCCCGTACGGGCCGAAGTAGCGCACGCCCTTCTTGTGCGCCCCGCGCATCACCTGGACCCGCGGGTACTCCTCGTCGAGGGTGACGGCGAGCTCCGGATAGCTCTTGTCGTCGCGGTACTTGACGTTGAACCGCGGGTCGAACTCCTTGATCCAGGAGTACTCCAGCTGGAGCGCCTCGACCTCGGTACCGACCACCGTCCACTCCACCGAGGCGGCGGTGGTGACCATGGTCGCGGTGCGCGGGTGCAGGCCGGCCAGGTCCTGGAAGTAGGACGACAGGCGCGGCCGCAGGCTCTTGGCCTTGCCGACGTAGATCACCCGGCCGTGGGCGTCACGGAACTTGTAGACGCCCGGGGAGGTCGGGATCGCGCCGGGCGCCGGGCGGTAGGTGCTCGGGTCAGCCATGGGTCCACCGTACCGAGTGCGGACGGGGCCCCGGGGGCGGGACCGGTCGCGGGAGCGGGGAGGGTCGGGAGGCGGTCAACTGCGTCAGCTCGGGGTCACCTTGAGGTTCCCGCCCTCGACCGTGACGGTGTAGGCGGGCAGCGGGGAGGGGGCCGGGCCGTCCTGCACGGCGCCGTCGACGATCCCGAACCGGCTGCCGTGGCAGGGGCACTGGATCTGCTCCTTCTGCACCTGGTCCACGATGCAGCCGGCGTGGGTGCACTTGGCACTGAAGGCCTTGTACTGGCCGGCGGTCGGCTGGGTGACCACGATCTTCTGCTCGCGGAAGACCTTGCCGCCGCCCTCCGGGACCGCCGAGGCCGGGCCGAGGTCCACCGGGCCCTGGGGGGCGCTGGCGGTGCCCGAGGAGGAGGAGGAGGAGGAGGAGGAGCCGCAGCCGGTGACCGCCACGGTGCCGCCGGCCGCCAGGACGGCCGCGGCCCCGCAGAGCAGGGTGCGGCGGGAGGCGGTGGGGCTGGTCTCGGGTGCCTCGGACATCGGTGCGCTCCTACGGTTGCTACTGCTGCGAGGGACCACGGAAGTCTATGCCGCAGGCGTCCCACCGCTCCCTGGGCTCCCACTGTTTCGATGGGAGCGGGAGCGGGAGCGGCGGGACGGGCTGGACTACTTCTTCGCGGCGGCGGCGCGCTTGCGCGGTGCCGCCTTCTTCGCCGGGGCGGCGGCCGGGGCGTCCGCGAAGTCGCTCGGCAGGATGTCCCGCAGGAACTTGCCGGTGTGGCTCTCCGGGACGGCGGCGATCTGCTCGGGAGTGCCCTCGGCGACCACCGTGCCGCCGCCGGAGCCGCCCTCGGGGCCCATGTCGACGACCCAGTCGGCGGTCTTGATCACATCGAGGTTGTGCTCGATGACGATCACCGTGTTGCCCTTGTCCACCAGCCCGCTGAGCACCTTGATCAGCTTGCTGATGTCCTCGAAGTGCAGGCCGGTGGTCGGCTCGTCCAGGACGTAGACCGTCCGCCCGGTGGAACGCTTCTGCAGCTCGGAGGCGAGCTTGACGCGCTGCGCCTCGCCGCCGGAGAGCGTCGGCGCGGACTGGCCGAGCCGGACGTAGCCGAGGCCGACGTCGTTGAGCGTCCTGAGGTGCCGGGCGATCGCCGGGACGGCCTCGAAGAAGGCCAGCGCCTCCTCGATCGGCATGTCCAGCACCTCGGCGATGGACTTGCCCTTGTAGTGCACCTCCAGCGTCTCCCGGTTGTACCGGGCGCCGTGGCAGACCTCGCACGGCACGTAGACGTCCGGCAGGAAGTTCATCTCGATCTTGATGGTGCCGTCGCCCGAGCAGTTCTCGCAGCGGCCGCCCTTGACGTTGAACGAGAACCGGCCGGGCAGGTAGCCGCGGACCTTGGCCTCCTGCGTCTCCGCGAAGAGCCGGCGGACGTGGTCGAACACCCCGGTGTAGGTGGCCGGGTTGGAGCGCGGCGTGCGGCCGATCGGCGACTGGTCCACGTGCACCACCTTGTCCACCTGGTCGGTGCCGGTGATCCGGGTGTGCCGGCCGGGCACGCTGCGGGCGCCGTTCAGCTCCCGGGCGAGGTGGGTGTAGAGGATGTCGTTGACCAGCGTCGACTTGCCGGAGCCGGAGACGCCGGTGATCGCGGTGAAGGTGCCGAGCGGGAAGCCGACCGTGACGTCCTTGAGGTTGTGCTCGCGGGCGCCGTGGACGGTCAGCTGGCGCTTCTTGTCCCGCTCGCGGCGGCCCGCCGGGATCGGGATGGAGCGCTTGCCGGAGAGGTACTGGCCGGTCAGCGACTCCTTGTTGGCGAGCAGCTGCTTCAGCGAACCGGAGTGCACCACCTTGCCGCCGTGCTCGCCGGCGCCCGGGCCGATGTCGACCACCCAGTCCGCGGTCTTGATGGTGTCCTCGTCGTGCTCGACCACGATCAGGGTGTTGCCGATGTCGCGCAGCCGCACCAGCGTCTCGATCAGCCGGTGGTTGTCGCGCTGGTGCAGGCCGATGGACGGCTCGTCCAGCACGTAGAGCACGCCGACCAGGCCGGAGCCGATCTGGGTGGCCAGCCGGATGCGCTGGGCCTCGCCGCCGGACAGGGTGCCGGCCGCGCGGTCGAGCGAGAGGTAGTCCAGGCCGACGTCGACCAGGAAGCGCAGCCGCTCGTTGACCTCCTTGAGGACCCGCTCGGCGATCTGCTTGTCCCGGGCGTTGAGCTTCATCGCGCCCAGGAACTCGGAGCAGTCGCTGATCGACATCGAGGAGACGTCGGCGATCGACTTGTCCTGGACGGTGACGGCGAGCACCACCGGCTTGAGCCGGGTGCCCCGGCACGTCGGGCAGGGCACCTCGCGCATGTAGCCCTCGAAGCGCTCGCGGCTGCTGTCGCTCTCCGCCTCGGTGTGCCGGCGCTGGATGAACGGGACGGCGCCCTCGAAGCCGGTGCTGTACGAGCGCTCGCGGCCGAAGCGGTTGCGGTAGCGGACCTGCACCTGGTGCTTGTGCCCGTTCAGCAGCGCCTTCTTGGCGCGGGCGGGCAGCCCGGCCCAGGGGATGTCGGTGCGGAAGCCGAGCTCCTCGGCGAGCGCGTCGATCAGGCGCTGGAAGTACTCCTTGGCGTGCCCGGCCGACCACGGGTGGATCGCGCCCTCGTCCAGCGAGCGCTCCGGGTCCGGCACGACCAGCTCCGGGTCGACCTCCATCCGGTTGCCCAGGCCCGAGCAGTCCGGGCACGCGCCGAACGGCGAGTTGAAGGAGAACGAGCGCGGCTCCAGCTCCTCGAACGACACGTCGTCGTACGGGCAGTAGAGGTGCTCGGAGTACATCCGCTCGCGCTCCGGGTCGTCCTCGGGGAGGTCGACGAAGTCGAGCACGACCATGCCGCCGGACAGCCGCAGGGCCGTCTCCACCGAGTCGGTGAGCCGCCGCTTGGCGCTCTCCTTGACGGTCAGGCGGTCGATGACCACCTGGACGGTGTGCTTCTCCTGCTTCTTGAGCTTCGGCGGCTCGGCGAGCTGGACCGTCTCGCCGTCCACCCGGGCCCGGGAGTAGCCCTTGGACTGCAGGTCGGCGAAGAGGTCGACGAACTCGCCCTTGCGCTCGCGCACCACCGGGCTGAGCACCTGGAAACGGGTGCCCTCGGCGAGCTCCAGCACCTTGTCCACGATCGCCTGCGGCGACTGCTTGGCGATCGGCCGGGCGCAGTGCGGACAGTGCGGCTTGCCGATCCGGGCGAACAGCAGGCGCAGGTAGTCGTAGACCTCGGTGATGGTGCCGACGGTCGAACGGGGGTTGCGGTTGGTGGACTTCTGGTCGATCGAGACGGCCGGGGAGAGGCCCTCGATGAAGTCCACGTCGGGCTTGTCCATCTGCCCGAGGAACTGACGGGCGTAGGAGGACAGCGACTCGACGTAGCGGCGCTGGCCCTCGGCGAAGATCGTGTCGAAGGCGAGCGAGGACTTGCCGGAGCCGGAGAGGCCCGTGAAGACGATGAGGGAATCGCGGGGCAGGTCGAGCGAGACGTTCTTGAGATTGTGCTCGCGAGCACCGCGGATGACGAGGCGGTCGGCCACTGCTTCTGGCGCCTTTCTCCGGGGCGAGAGGGCTTGCGGTGAGGTTCGGTACTTCTTCCAGGATGCGGCAGCCAGCCTATAGCTCAGGCGTTCGAATATCGACTCTGTCCAGTGGAGACCACCCGAACGAGTGAGGCCCGGGCCGGGACGGTCCGTACCCGCACCGTGCGCCTGTCGGAAAACCCCTGCTCAGCGCCCGGATCCGGAGGTAGCGTCGCCTGGTCAACGAGCGGAGCCCCCGCGGGCAACGCGCCGCCCCGTACCGAAGGCAGATCCGATGACCGACCCGCAGTCCGCCGCCGCCTCCGCCGCCGCCTGGCTGAGCCAGGTCGAGGAGAGCACCCAGCGCCTGCTGCAGACCGTCTCCGGGCTGGCGCCCGAGGCCCTCGCCGAGCCGTCCGCCCTCCCCGGCTGGACCCGCGGCCACGTGCTGGCCCACCTCGCCCGCAACGCCGACTCCCTGGTCAACCTGCTCACCGGCGCCCGCACCGGCACCGACATCCCGCAGTACACCAGCAACGAGGCCCGCGACCGGGACATCGACCGCGACGCGCCCCGCCCGCTCGACGTCCACCTCGCCGACCTGCGCGCGTCGCACGAGCGCTTCGCCGCGGCCGCCGCGCTGCTGCCCGCCGAGGCCTGGACGGTCCAGGTCAAGCACCGCCGCGGCTACCTCTTCCCGGCCTCCGACATCCCGCGCAGGCGCCTGCTGGAGGTCGAGTACCACCACGTCGACCTGGCCGGCGGCCGCACCCCCGCGCACTGGCCGGAGGACTTCGCCGTCGCCCAGTTCCGCGACCTCGCCGACGGGCTGGCCGGCGAGCCCGGACTGCCCACCGTCGAACTGGTCGCCGACGACACCGCGGACCGCGCCGTGATCGGCGCCGGCGAGCCCGCCCTGACCGTCGAGGGCCCGGTCCGCGCCCTGACCGCCTGGCTCTCCGGCCGCTCCGCCGGCGCGGACCTGCGCCGCACGCCCGACACCGCGCTCCCCCAGCTTCCCCCGATGGGCTGACGGCGCAAAGATGATCCCGAACCCTGTTTCAGCCGGACCCGGACGAGGAGCGGACGGATGACGTACCACGGAGCGGTCAAGGTCGGCGGACCGCCGGACGTGCGCGAGCTGGCCCACCTGATCATCACCAAGGTGGCCGTCGGCCCGTACGACAACAACGCCTACCTGCTGCGCTGCCGGGCCACCGACGAGCAGCTGCTGATCGACGCGGCCGCCGACGCCCCGGTGCTGCTGGAGACCGTCGGGGACGAGCTGGAGACGGTGGTCACCACCCACCGGCACCACGACCACTGGGGCGCGCTCGCCGAGGTGGTCGCCACCACCGGCGCCCGCACCGCGGCCGGCGAGCACGACGCCGAGGGCATCGACGTCCCCACCGAACTGCGGCTCGCCGACGGCGACACGCTGCGGGTCGGCGACGTCGAACTCACCGTCCGCCACCTGGTCGGCCACACCCCGGGCGCGATCGTGCTGATCTACGACGACCCGCAGGGCCACCCGCACGTCTTCACCGGCGACTGCCTCTTCCCGGGCGGCGTCGGCAACACCTGGGGCGACCCGGAGGCCTTCAAGAGCCTCTTCCGGGACGTCAGCAAGAAGATCTTCGACGTCCTCCCCGACGAGGCCTGGGTCTACCCCGGCCACGGCAACGACACCACCCTCGGCACCGAACGCCCCCACCTGGAGGAGTGGCGCGAGCGCGGCTGGTGACGCATCCCGGGCCGGCCGGCTCCATCCGGAGCCGACCGGCCCGGATCACCCCTCGCGCCCCGGGAGGTGCCGGGCGCACGCACACGACGGCTCCGCGCAGAGACACACCAGGGCGACGGCCCCGGAGACTTCCCGCATCCCGCCGGGACAGGCCCGATGCACGTCGAGCTGACACTCGGCGCTGACGTGGCGTCCGGCCCTGCCCACGTCGAAGCGGATCACGATGCCGGTCGGCGAGGCCGACCGGCGGGCGGCAGCGGTCACGACCAGGTCTCCGTGCCGATCATGGTGAAGTCCGCCAGTTCGACCCAGACGATGACCTCGCCCGTGGCGTCGGTGGAGCCCCACTCACAGCCCGCCCGAAGGATGTCGAGCACCTCGGTCCACTGCGTGGACGAGGTGTCATCCGGAGCGGTCGTCGAGAGCCGGACGCGGCCGGCCTTCCCCGCGGTGATTCGCACGGGGGCTCCGGCCGCCTGGCCGAGAGAAGCCTTGAGCAGGCTTGTGCGCATGCTGATCTGCACAGACACCCCCCTTATCGGTACAGTGAAATCGTATCGATAGAGTAGCCGCGTGAGCGTTACGGTGTCAGCCGCGACGCACCATCCGGAGCGAGGAGGCCGAGGCGTGAGCGACACACCCTCTTACCTGCACGTCGCGGACGCCCTGCGCGGCCACATCACCTCCCGGCGGCTTCGGCCGGGCGATCGGATGCCGTCCATCAGTGCACTCCAGCGCGAGCACAGCGTGTCGACCGGCGTGATCCAGCGGGCCTACGCCTTGTTGATCGATGAAGGACTCGTGCTCGCCCGCCCGGGCGCCGGGTACTACGTCAAGTCCCAGGAGCCACCGGCCGTCCTGGTGCGGCGCCAGCGCGTTGCGCCCGGCGACGGATCGCCGACGGAGGCCGCCCTCGCACGGCAAGGCGTGGTCGGCACTTGGCGGCACGAGTCGCAGCCTCGTGCCGCCGACGCCCGGATCGCAGCTCGACTGGAGATCCAGCCCGGCGATCCGGTGATGCACACCAGCTACGTCTACCTGGCCGACGGCGATCCGGCGCAGCTGGCCGAGAGCTGGGAGCCCATGGCGGTCACCGGGGGAAGCCTGATCGTCCTCCCGGAGGCCGGTCCACACGCCGGCATCGGCGTCGCCGACCGGATGGCTCTCATCGGTATCGAGGTCGGCACCCCGGTCGAGCGGGTCACCGCCCGCCAGGCCAGCCGCTCCGAGGCCCAGGCCCTCGGCGTAGCGCCCGCTGTGCCCGTGATGGCGATCGAGCGCACCTACTACGACCAGGCCACCGGCCGGCCGGTCGAGACCGCCGATGTCGTGCTGCTCGGCTCGCGCTGGATCGCCGAGTACGGCCGACGCCCGCAGAACTGAGCCCCGCCGCCGGATAGCGATCCGGCGGCGGGGCTCCAGCTCATTCGGTTTCGATCAGGCGTCGAGCTTCTCGCGCTCGTGTTCGGCCTCGGCGGCCTTCTTCGAGGCCCGGAGGCTGGTGAACGTGGTGACGGCCAGCACCACCACGATGAAGCCCAGCGAGAACGGGATGCCGATCTCCGGGACGTTCGCGCCGGCCTCGTGCGCGGCGTGCAGCACCAGCTTCACGCCGATGAAGCCGAGGATCACCGACAGGCCGTACGACAGGTGGACCAGCTTCTTCAGCAGACCGCCGATCAGGAAGTACAGCTGGCGCAGCCCCATCAGGGCGAAGGCGTTGGCGGTGAAGACGATGTACGGGTCCTGGGTGAGGCCGAAGATGGCCGGGATCGAGTCCAGGGCGAACAGCACGTCCGTGGTGCCGATCGCCAGCATGACGATCAGCATCGGGGTGATCAGCCGGCGGCCGTTCTCCCGGACGAACAGCTTGGTGCCGCGGTAGTCGTCGGTGGACGGGAAGCGCCGCGTGATCGACTTGAGCAGGCGGTTCTCCTCGAACTCCTCCTCCTCTTCCTCGGCCCGCGCCTCCTTGACCAGCTTCCACGCCGTCCAGATCAGGAAGGCGCCGAAGATGAAGAACACCCAGGAGAACTCGGCGACCAGCGCCGCACCGCCGGCGATGAACACCGCGCGGAGCACCAGTGCGATGATCACGCCGAACATCAGCACGCGCTGCTGGTAGATCCTGGGCACCGCGAACTTGCCCATGATCAGGATGAACACGAAGAGGTTGTCGACACTGAGCGACTTCTCGGTGATGTAGCCGGCGAAGAACTCACCCGCCGGCTGCGCGCCGGAGTGCCACCAGAGGAACCCGCCGAAGAGCAGCGCCAGCACGACCCAGACGGCCGTCCAGATCCCGGCCTCCTTGATCGAGACCTCGTGCGGCTTGCGGCCACCGATGAAGAAGTCGGCCACGATCAGTGCGATCAGCACACCGATCGTGGTGACCCACATGGTTACGGAAACGTCCACTACTGCTCCTCCGGCAGGTAGGCGAGACAGTCATCGTCACTGCCGGAGGTCTCTTCCGCCCGTCGGGCCAGCGCCCCGGGATGCCACGACGGGCACCCGTGATGACGGGGTCGGCTGTCGAGGAATACTCCCCTCCGCTGCCATCGAGAGTAACAGGGCGGGCAAGGAAAGGTAAAGAAGGTAAAGGACCGTCAGAGGTAGGGCTCGATCGCCGGCAGCAGGTCCTGGAAGGTCCGCCCCTTGGCGGGCGCGCCGATCGCCTGCATCTCCCAGCCGCCGTCGCCGTCCCGCACCACCTTGGCCATGATCTGCCCGGTGTGCGGCCCGCCGCCCGCCAGCTCGTAGCGGGCCAGTTCCAGCCCGGTGGTCTCGTCCACCAGGCGGCAGTGCGCCCGCTGCACCTCGGCGAAGGTCTGCCCGGTGTAGGAGCTCACCGTGAACACCACCTGGGTGATGTGCGCCGGCACGTGCAGCAGGTCGACCAGGATCGCCTCGTCGTCCTCCTGCCCCGAACCGCCCTCCAGGTTGTCCCCGGTGTGCCGGACGGAGCCGTCGTCGCTCTGCAGGTGCTGGAAGAACACCACGTCGGACGGGGTCCGCTCGGCGTACAGCAGTGCCGAGGCGTCCAGGTCGATCGTCCTGGTGCGGCTGCCGAACAGGCCCCGCTTGGGGGCGGCCTGCCAGCCGAGGCCCATCCGGACCACGGTCAGGGCGGCGCCCGGCCCCTTCTGGAGGCTGACCCGCTGCCCCTTGGCGAGGTTCACCGACACGACGTTGTCCTCTCTGCCGGCCACGCGGTCGCTGCCGCCCGGCCCCCCGGTGGAACACCCCGTCGCCGTCCCCCGGCTGAGGCCCCCTCTGCTACGGCCCGTACCCGTCCTGTGAGCACGATGCCGCAGGCCAGCCTAGGCCCTGCGGCACCCCGGGCTCTCCACGGTTTCCCCGTTTGTGGCAAGGCTGAGACACCGCCGGGCTTGACCGGTGTCATTCCGGCCAAGCACCGTCCGGCCAACCCCCTCCGGCCAAGCCCCGTCCGGCCGTCAGGCCACACCGGCCTCGCGCATCTGCCGCAGCTCCTTCTTCAGCTCCTTGACCTCGTCGCGCAGCCGCGCCGCGACCTCGAACTGCAGATCGGCGGCGGCCGTGTGCATCCGGTCGGTCATCTCCTGGATCAGGTCCGCCAGCTCGGCGGCCGGCAGGGACTTGGCGGGCTTGCGCTCCACGCCCAGCGACGGCACCGGAGCCTTGCCCTTGCCCTGGCCGCGGTAACCGGTGGAGAGCAGCTCGTCGGTGTCCACGTCCTCCCGGGCGAGGGTGTCCAGGATGTCGCCGATCTTCTTCCGCAGCGGCTGCGGGTCGATCCCGTGCTCCTTGTTGTAGGCCTGCTGGACGGCCCGGCGGCGGTTGGTCTCGTCGATCGCCTTCTCCATCGAGGGCGTGATCCGGTCCGCGTACATGTGGACCTCGCCGGAGACGTTGCGGGCCGCGCGGCCGATCGTCTGGATCAGCGAGGTCCCGGAGCGCAGGAAGCCCTCCTTGTCCGCGTCCAGGATCGCCACCAGCGACACCTCGGGCAGGTCCAGCCCCTCGCGCAGCAGGTTGATGCCGACCAGCACGTCGTACCGGCCCGCCCGCAGCTCGCGCAGCAGCTCCACCCGGCGCAGCGTGTCCACGTCGCTGTGCAGGTACCGGACCCGGATGTCCAGGCCGAGCATGTAGTCGGTGAGGTCCTCGGCCATCTTCTTGGTCAGCGTGGTGACCAGCACCCGCTCGTCCCGCTCGACCCGCCGGCGGACCTCGTGCACCAGGTCGTCGATCTGGCCCTCGGTCGGCTTGACGATCACCTCGGGGTCGATCAGGCCGGTCGGCCGGATGATCTGCTCGACCTGGCCGTCGCCGCGCGACAGCTCGTACGGGCCGGGCGTCGCCGACAGGTACACCGTCTGGCCGATCCGCTCCAGGAACTCCTCCCACTTCAGCGGGCGGTTGTCCATCGCGGACGGCAGCCGGAAGCCGTGCTCGACCAGCGTGCGCTTGCGCGAGGCGTCGCCCTCGTACATCGCGCCGATCTGCGGGACGGTGACGTGCGACTCGTCGATGACCAGGAGGAAGTCCTCCGGGAAGTAGTCGAGCAGGGTGTTCGGCGGGGAGCCGGGCTCGCGGCCGTCGAAGTGCATCGAGTAGTTCTCGACGCCCGAGCAGGTGCCGATCTGGCGCAGCATCTCGATGTCGTACGTGGTGCGCATCCGCAGCCGCTGGGCCTCCAGCAGCTTGCCCTGCTTCTCCAGCCTGGAGAGCGTCCGCTCCAGCTCCTGCTCGATGCCGGTGACCGCGCGCTCCATCCGCTCGGGGCCCGCGACGTAGTGCGAGGCGGGGAAGACGTAGACCGAGTCGTCCTGGCTGATGATCTCGCCGGTGAGCGGGTGCAGGGTGTAGAGCGCCTCGATCTCGTCGCCGAACATCTCGATCCGGACGGCGAGCTCCTCGTAGACCGGGAAGATCTCGATGGTGTCGCCGCGCACCCGGAAGGTGCCGCGGGTGAAGGCGACGTCGTTGCGGGCGTACTGGATGTCCACGAAGCGGCGCAGCAGGTCGTCCCGGTCGATCTCCTGGCCGATCCTGAGCGGGACCATCCGGTCCACGTACTCCTGCGGCGTGCCGAGGCCGTAGATGCAGGAGACGGACGCGACCACGATCACGTCCCGGCGGGTGAGCAGCGAGTTGGTCGCCGAGTGGCGCAGCCGCTCGACCTCCTCGTTGATCGAGGAGTCCTTCTCGATGTAGGTGTCCGTCTGCGGGACGTACGCCTCCGGCTGGTAGTAGTCGTAGTACGAGACGAAGTACTCGACCGCGTTGTTCGGCAGCAGCTCGCGGAACTCGTTCGCCAGCTGCGCGGCCAGCGTCTTGTTCGGCGCCATCACCAGGGTGGGCCGCTGCAGCTTCTCGATCATCCAGGCCGTGGTGGCCGACTTCCCGGTGCCGGTGGCACCGAGCAGCACGACGTCCTTCTCCCCTCCCCTGATCCGCCGCTCCAGCTCGGCGATCGCCGCCGGCTGGTCGCCGTTCGGCTGGAAGGGGCTGACGACCTCGAAGGGCGCCACGGACCGCTCAATACTCGTGATGGGACGCACGACTCCACCGTACGGCCCCCGACTGACAGGGGGGACCTACTCGGCGCTGTCCCGGGCGAGGGCGACCAGGCGGGAGATCGCGCGCAGGTACTTCTTGCGGTAGCCGCCGCGGAGCATCTCCTCCGGGAAGACCCGGTCGAAGGGCAGGCCGGAGGCGGTGACGGGCAGTTCGCGGTCGTACATGCGGTCGGCCAGCACCACCAGGCGCAGGGCGGTGGACTGGTCCTCGACCTGGTGCACGCCGCGCAGGCAGACGGCGGTGACGTCGTCCAGCAGCGCGCCGTAGCGGCTGGGGTGGACGGCCGAGAGGTGGGCGAGCAGGGCGTCGAAGTCGTCCAGGGAGGCGCCCGGGGTCCGGGCGGCGGCGGCCTCGACGGCCTCGTCGGAGTACGGCGGCGGGGCGGCGGGCAGGCCGCGGTGGCGGTAGTCCTGGCCGTCGATCCGCATCGGGCGGAAGTGCGCGGACAGGCCCTGGATCTCGCGCAGGAAGTCGGCGGCGGCGAAGCGGCCCTCGCCGAGCTTCTCCGGCAGGGTGTTCGAGGTGGCGCACAGCTTGACGCCGTTGTCGACCAGGCGGCCGAGCAGGGTCGAGACCAGCACGGTGTCGCCCGGGTCGTCCAGCTCGAACTCGTCGATGCAGAGCAGGGTGTGCCCGGAGAGGGTCCGCACGGCCTGCTGGAAGCCGAGCGCGCCGACCAGGTTGGTGAGCTCGACGAAGGTGCCGAAGGCCTTGGGGCCGGGGGCGGAGTGCCAGAGCGAGGCGAGCAGGTGGGTCTTGCCGACGCCGTAGCCGCCGTCGAGGTAGACCCCGGCCGGGCCGGTGGGCGCGGGGGCGGAGCGGCGGAACCAGCCGCGCTTGGGTGCGGAACCGTTTCCTCCCGCGAGGGTCGCCGCGAACTGCTCCAGGACCTGGACGGCCTCGTACTGGCTCGGCTGGCTCTGGTCCGGGATGTACGACCCGAAGCTCACGCCCGCGAACCGGGGCGGCGGGACCATCTCGGCGACCAGCCGCTCGGCGGGCACGACGGGGCGGCGGTCGGTGAGCGCGATCGGGGAGCCGGCCGCGCTCGCGGTGGCTATCGACTCGGTCGCGGTGTCGGGGTGGGAGGCTGCGGGCACATCAGTAGAGGGTACGCCTGGTCCCGGCCGCCTCCGAACCGCCTCCCGGCCTCCTCCGGACCCGCCTCCGGGCGGCCCGCGGACGGCCCGCGGACGGCCCGCGGTGGAACACTGAGGGCATGCAACAGTTGATCAGCCCGCTGGGCGCGCCGGTCGCCGATCCGGCCGCGCTGGAGTCGCTCGCCGCCGTGTACGCGTACCCCGAACAGGTGAATCGGGGCCGGCCGTGGCTGCGCGCCAACATGGTGGCCGGCCTGGACGGCGGGGCGCGGCTCGACGGCCTGTCCGAGGGGCTCTCCGGCGACGCCGACAAGCGGATCTTCGGGGTGCTGCGCGCACTGTCGGACGTGGTGCTGGTGGGCGCGGAGACGGTCCGCGCGGAGGGCTACCGGCCGGCCCGGGCCCGCAAGGAGTTCGCGGCGGCCCGGGCGGCCGCCGGGCAGGCGCCGGCCCCGGTGATCGCGGTCGTGACCCGCTCGCTGCAGCTGGACCTGACCGCACCGCTGTTCACGGAACCGCTGGTCAGGACGGTGGTGATCACCACCGAGGACGCCCCCGCGGAGCGCCGCCGGGCGGTCGCCGAGGTGGCCGACCTGGTGCTCGCCGGCACCGGTTCGGTGGACCTGCGGGCGGGCGTGGCGGCGCTGGCCGAACGGGGCTGGACCCGGCTGCTGACCGAGGGCGGTCCGCGCCTGCTGGGGCAGCTCGCGGCGGCGGGCCTGCTGGACGAGCTGTGCCTGTCGCTGGCCCCGCTGCTCACCGGCGGCGACGCGCCGCGCATCCTCCACGATGCGCAAATGCCTGACGTGCAGCGGATGCGGCTGGTCTCATTGATCGAGCAGAAAGGATTCCTCTTCACCCGCTACCTGCGTCACCCGGGCTCGGAATGACCCCGTGACCCCCCGGTCGGGATCCCGTTATGCGATGCCGGGGCCCGGGGGCCGGCCACTGGAAGGGACTCACGTGTTCAAGACGGTACTGATGATCGAAAAGGCTCTCTCCGACGCGGACGTGGAGCTCGTCACCACGCTCCACAGCGACGAGGAGGTCTCCTTCGTCGTCCTCATGCAGCCGCGCGGCAAGCAGGACGAGCTGCTGCGGGCGCTGGACGACGTCGCCCTCGGCCACCTCGACAAGGTGAGGCACGAGCACGACGAGTCCGAGACCGGGCCGACCCTGGCCACCGAGTCGCTGGAGCACAGCCTGCGCCACCTGCGCTCGGCCGGGGCCGAGGCGGTGGGCGAACTGGTCGAGGAGAAGCCGCTGGAACGGCTGCGCGCGGTCGTCGAGGAGCACCAGGCGGACGAGGTGGTGGTGCTCACCTCCCCGCACTTCGTGGAGGAGTTCTTCCACCGCGACTGGGCCTCCCAGGCCCGGCACAAGGTCGGGGTCCCGGTGCTGCGGCTGTTCGCCAGCGACTCCTAGCGTCCGTCCCCGGACCCCGCCCCGCGGGGGGAGTTCGCCGACGGGCCGTGGCTCCGCGCGCCGGTGGTGCAGAATCGTCCTTGCGGTCCGCCCGCGAGGACGGTTCCGACGCGTGTGACGTTCCCGACGTCCCCGACGTACCCGGTGTCCGTGACGTTCCGATGTCCTGACGTCCGTGACGCCGGTGACACCCGTGACGTCGACGCGCACCGGACCGTCCGCCCGACCTGTCTGCCCCCGCCCGTACGGAGCCACGCCTTGAACGACGCCGCGCACGACCTGCACGCCCCGCACTTCATCGGCATCGGCGGCGCCGGGATGTCCGGCCTGGCGAAGATCCTCGCAGTGCGCGGTGCCAGCGTCTCCGGCAGCGACTCCAGGGAGTCCGAGACCGTCCTCGCGCTGCGCGCCCTCGGCGCCACCGTGCACGTCGGCCACGCCGCCGAGCACGTGCCGGACGGCACCAGCAGCGTGGTCGTCTCCAGCGCGATCCGCGCCGACAACCCGGAGCTGGCCGCCGCCCGCGAGCGCGGCATCCCGGTGGTGCACCGCTCCGACGCGCTGGCCGCGCTGATGGGCGGCCGCCGCGCGCTCGCGGTGGCCGGCACCCACGGCAAGACCACCACCACCAGCATGCTCGCCGTCGCCCTCGGCGAGCTGGGCCTGGACCCGTCCTACGCGATCGGCGGCGACCTCGACGCGCCCGGCTCCAACGCCCACCACGGCACCGGCGGGATCTTCGTCGCCGAGGCCGACGAGAGCGACCGCAGCTTCCACAAGTACGCGCCCGAGGTGGCGATCGTGCTCAACGTGGAACTGGACCACCACGCCAACTACGCCTCGATCGACGAGATCTACGAGTCCTTCGAGACCTTCGTCGGCCGGATCGTCCCCGGCGGCACCCTGGTGGTCTCGGCCGACCACGACGGCGCCCGCGAGCTGACCTCCCGGGTGGCCGGCCGCGAGGGCCTGAACGTGGTCACCGTCGGCTCCGCCGAGGACGCCGACGTGCGGGTGCTCTCGGTGGTCGCCCGCGGTATGACCAGCGAGGTCACCGTCGTCCTGGACGGCACCGAGCTGACCTTCACCGTCTCGGTGCCCGGCCGCCACTACGCCCACAACGCCGTCGCCGCGCTGGCCGCCGGCGTCGCGCTGGACGTCCCGGCCGCCGACCTGGCCAAGGCGCTCGGCGCCTACACCGGCGTGCGCCGCCGGCTGCAGCTCAAGGGCGAGGCCGCCGGCGTCCAGGTGATCGACTCCTACGCCCACCACCCGACCGAGATGACCGCCGACCTGGAGGCGATCCGCGAGGGCCTGGACGGCCAGGGCCGGGTGCTGGTGGTCTTCCAGCCGCACCTGTTCAGCCGCACCCAGCAGCTCGCCGAGGAGATGGGTCACGCCCTGGCGCTGGCCGACGCCTCGGTGGTGCTGGACATCTACCCGGCCCGCGAGGACCCGATCCCCGGCGTGACCAGCGAGCTGATCATCGACGCCGCCCGCCGGGTCGGTGCCGAGGTCACCGCCGAGCACTCCTTCGCCGCCGCCCCCGCCCTGCTGGCCGGCCTCGCCCGCCCGGGCGACCTGCTGCTCACCATGGGCGCCGGCGACGTCACCAACCTCGGGCCCGAAATTCTGGAGCACCTCGCGAACGTTGCCTCCAACGTCTGACGTACGTCCACCGCGACCGGGAGCCGTGATGAGCTACGAGATCGAGAAGTCCGACGCCGAGTGGCGCGCCCAGCTCAGCCCCGAGGAGTACCACGTGCTCCGCGAGGCGGGCACCGAACGGCCGTTCACCGGCGAGTACACCGACACCAAGACGGTCGGCGTCTACGGCTGCCGGGCCTGCGGGGCGGAGCTGTTCAGCTCCGAGACCAAGTTCGACAGCCACTGCGGCTGGCCGTCGTACTTCGCGCCGCTGGCGGAGGACCGGGTCCAGTACATCGAGGACACCACGCTCGGCATGCGCCGGGTCGAGGTGCGCTGCGCGCGCTGCGGCGGGCACCTGGGGCACGTCTTCGAGGGCGAGGGCTACGGCACGCCGACCGACCAGCGGTACTGCATCAACAGCGTCTCGCTGACGCTCAAGCCGGCCGAGTAGCTCCGCTCGCGCCGAGGGCCCGGACACCGTCGTACGGCGGTGTCCGGGCCCTCGAACATGTCCGGACGTCCGGACCCGCGGGGCGCTAGCCGACGACCGGCTCGAAGCGGACCGGGAGGTGCACCAGGGCCCGGTGGAACGGCCCCGGCCGCCAGAGCAACTCCTCGGCCGGGGTGGATAGTTCGAGATCGCTGAGCCGGCTGCCCAGCTGCTCGATCGCGGTGATCGCGATCAGCAGGGCCGGATCGCGGGCCGGGCAGGCGTGCGGACCGGCCGCCCAGGCCAGGTGGGCGCTCTCGCCGCTGCGCAGCGCGCCGTCGTCGGTGGGCGGTGCCGCCTGGGAGTTGGCGGCCGCGTAGGAGACCAGCAGGAGGGTCCCGGCCTTGATCTCGCGGCCGTGGAAGACGATGTCGTAGCGCGGGTAGTGCGCGGAGAGGTTGGCGAGCGGCGGCTCGTGCCAGAGCACCTCGTCGATCGCCTGGTGGGCGGTCATCGCGCCGCCGAACAGCGAACCGGCGTAGCGGGCGTCGGTCAACAGGCGCAGCAGGGCGTTGCCGATCAGGTTGGTGGTCGGCTCGTGCCCGGCGATCATGGTCAGGGTGATCTGCCGGATCGCCTCGTCGTCGTCCAGCCCGACCGGGTGGGTGACGAACCAGGAGGCGAGGTCGTGCCGGGGGCGTTCGCGGCGCTCGGCGACCATGGCGGTGACGACCGCGAGGAGCTTCCCGTACGCGGCGCCGGCCTGCGCGGTGGACTCGATCAGCCCGGTGATCGCCGCGACCATCTCGCCGTGCTGCTCCTCGGGCACGCCGAACCAGGTGGTGAGCACGGAGGCGGGCAGCTGGCGGGCGTACTCGGCGATCAGGTCCGCGTGGCCGACCGCGGCGAACCGGTCGATCAGCCGGTGGGCGGTCTCGGCGACCTGGCGCTGCAGCCGGTGCGGTTCGAACAGCGCGAGGGCGTCGGTGATCACCGCGCGGTAGCGCGCGTGCGTCTCGCCGTCGCTGAACAGGGCGGTCGGGCGGTAGCCGAGGACCGGCAGCAGCGGGGAGTCCGGCGGGAGGGTCCGCTGCCAGGCGCGGGAGTCCTTGGAGAACGTGTCGCTGTCGCGCAGCAGGTCCAGCGCGGCCTGGTAGTCGGTGACCAGCAGGGCCTCGACGCCGGGCGCGATCTCCACCGGGGCGACCGGTCCGTGCCTGCGCAGCCGCTCGTAGACCAGCTGGGGGTCGGCGGCGAAGACCGGGCCGTGGATCGGGGTCGGGCGGGTCTCGACGGTCACGGGCGCTCCTGGGTGGCGGTGGAGGCGGCGGGCAGGGCGTCGAGGACGTGCTCGGCCAGCGCGATCAGCGCGTCCAGGCTGGCCTCGCGCTCGCGGGCGTCGCAGAGCAGCAGCGGGGTGGCGGGGTGCAGGTCCAGGTGGGCGCGGAGCACCTCGACCGAGTGGACCGGCGCGTCCGGGAAGCAGTTGACGGCGACGGCGTACGGCAGGCCCTGCTCCTCGACCATGTCCATGATCTCGAAGGAGTCGGCCAGTCGGCGGGTGTCGGCGAGCACCAGGGCGCCCAGGGCGCCGCGGGCGATGTCCTGCCAGAGCGGGAAGAACCGGCGCTGGCCGGGGGTGCCGAACATGTAGAGCACGACGTTGCCGGGCAGGGTGAGCCGGCCGAAGTCCACCGCGACCGTGGTGGTGGTCTTCTCGGGCAGGCCGGCGAGGTCGTCCACCGGCCGCCCCGTCTCGGTCATCGCCTCCTCGGTGTGCAGGGTGGCGATCTCGGAGAGGGTGCGGATGAGCGTGGTCTTGCCGACCCCGAACGGGCCGGCGACCACCAGCTTCATCAGCGTCTGGTCCCGGTCGGGCAGGTAGCCCACCCGGTCACCGGAGCGCACGGAGTCCAACGAGGAGCCTCTCGACGATGGAGCGGTCGGTCTGCTGGGCGGGCGGGATCGGCGCGCGGGCGTGCAGGCAGCCCGCCTCGACCAGATCGGCCGCGAGGAAGACGGTGGCGCTGACCGGCAGGCACAGGTGCGCGGCGGCCTCCACCACGGTCAGCGCGCCGGGGCGCAGCAACTCCCAGAGCCGGCGGTGTTCGGGTTCGAGACCGGTCGGCGGTTCGGCGCGGTCGGCGCGGTCGGCGAACAGGACGGTCAGCCGCTCGAAGCCCTTGGTGCCGGGGCGGCTGCGGCCGCCGGTGGCCAGGTAGGCGGGAACCATCCGCCTGCGGGAGACGGCGGTCATGACCGGGCGGTGTCGTCCTGCCGCCGCGACGGGCTCGCGAGCGCGCGGCCCAGCGCGGCGACCTGCACCTGCATCTGGTAGGACACGTTGCCGAGTTGGGCGTCCGGGGTGGTGAACACGGCGAGCGAGGTGTTCTCCCCGGCGGGCACGACGATGGCGTAGCCGAGGTCGGACTCCACCACGGTCTGGGCCAGTCGCGGCCGCTCGGCGTCGGTGAACGCGCCGGTGAACGCGCGGGCGGCGGCGTGCACGGTGGCGGTCATCGCGGCGACCCGCTCGGCGGAGGCCCGGCCCAGGCCCTCCGAGGCGCCTTCGACCAGACCGTCCCCGGTGGCGATGACCGCGTGGAGCACCCCCGGCAGCTCCAGCAGCGGGGTCAGCACCCACGAGATCTCGTCGATGGCGGTCTGGCTGGGCGAGCTGCTCACTGCTCGGCTCCTTCTAAGGTCGTCGGGCCGGTGGCGTGGCCACCGGTGGGGCGGTCGGCGGTGGTGTCGCCGGTGGTGGTGAGGGTGCCGGGGGTGCCGGGGCCGGGTCTGCCGGGACTGTCGGGAGTGTCGGGAGTGTCGGGGGCACCGGCGGCGCTCGTGCTGTCCTCGGTCGTGGCGCTTCCGGGTGCGGCACTCCCGCCGACGGCGCTCTCGCGGGCGGCCTGGGCCACGGCGGCGCGGCCGGAATCGGTGCCCTGCTGCAGCGCTTGCCAGCGGGCGGCGGCCCGCTCGGGGGTCCGGTCGGGCGAGGGCGCAGGGGCTGCGGCGTTGGTGGTGGGGACGGCCTTGGCGGCGGGTGCGCCGGCCTCCTCGGCTGCCAGCGGGCGGCGGCGCCGTCGGGTGGGCAGGCCGGTGCCGTCCGCCGCCGGGGAGTCCGGGCCGGCGGCCGCGGCGGCTGCCACGCCTGCCGCATCCACCGCGTCCACGCCGTCCGCCGCCGGACTGCCCACCGCCGGGACGTCCGCGCCCGGGTCGGGCACCACGCGGATGGCCGGCGCCGGGTGCGGTCCGGGCTGGTGGTGGCGGTCGGCGAGCCGCGGGCCGTCCTGCTCGTCGGCGTCGCGCATCGGTGGCACCGCGGCGACGGTGGGCGCGGCGGCGGGGCCGGAGCCGGCCCGCAGCGGCAGCGGGGTGAGCACCGAGAGCGGCTGCTCGTCGTCGACGACGGTCACCAGGCCGGCCGGGATGCGCAGGATGGTCCGCATGCCGCCGTACGGCGAGGGCTCGATGTGGCAGGCGAAGCCGTACTGGCGGGCGAGCTTGCCGATCACCGCGAAGCCGGTCTTGGGCGGGTTGCCGAGCTCGGTGAGCAGGAGGTCCGGCGGGCCGGCCAGCAGTCGGCGGGCGCGGCGCAGCTGGTCCTCGTCCATGCCGATGCCGCTGTCGTCGATGATCACCAGCGCGCCGCGGCCGCCCTGCTGGACGGTGACCGGGACGTCGGTCTCCGGGTGGGAGTAGGCGGTGGCGTTGGCGAGCAGTTCGGCGATGGTGACGGCGATCGGTTCGGCGGCCCGGGCGACCACCGCGAGCCGCTGCTCCCGCAGGTGGTTGGCGACCTTGATCCGGGCGTAGCCGGGCACCCGGGACAGCGCGCCGACGACCACCTCGGCGAGCGGCGAGTCGGTGCGGGCCAGGCCCGGCCAGGCCTCACAGAGCACGGCGACCGTCTGGATCCGGCGCAGCGCGACCTCGTTGCGGAAGTCGACCTCCAGCAGCCGAGGGTCGTCGTTGTCGTGCTGGAGCTGCTGGACCAGGCTCTGGATCTGGTAGAGCAGGGTCTGGATCCGGGAGGTCGCGCCGCGCATGGCGGCGCGGGCGGCGGCGTCCACCCGTTCGCGCTCGTCGGCGAGGGCGGCGGCGGTGGCGTCCAGCACGGACTGCAGCGCCCGGACGGCCTCCGGGCCGACGGTCCGCGGGTCCAGCGGGCCGACCAGCGGGGCGTTGGTGTGGGTGAGCCGTACGGCGGTGGCGGCGATCCGTTCCTCGGCGAGGTGGCCGATCTCGGCGAGCATCGCGGCGACGCGGGCCTCGGCGGCGGCGAGGCGGTGGCCGGTCTCCTCGGCCCGGCCGGCCGCGGCGGCGGCCTGCCGGCCGGCGTCCAGGACGGCCTCCTGCGCCTCGCGGGCCGCGTCCTGGGCCGCGCGGACGGCGTCCTCGGCGGCGCGGGTGCGGCCCTCCGCCCGCCGGGCCTCGTCGGTGGAGCGCCGGGTGATCTCCTGCGCCTCGCGCAGTTGCTGCTCGGCGCGGGCGAGGCGGCCCTCGGCGGCCCGGCCGCGCTCCTCGCCCCGGGCGAGCGCGGTCTCGGCGGCGGCGGCCCGGGCGACGGCCGCGGCCCGGCCGCGGGCGAGCAGGGCCGCGGCCACGGCGGCGACCAGCACCAGGGCGGTCAGCACGATCTGCGTCATCGGAGTCCTCGGGGGTGCTTGCGGGTCGGGCCGAGCAAGGGGCGGGACCGGGCCGGGGGCGGGCCCGGGCGGGGGTCGGTTCCGGGCGGGGATCAGCTCCGGGCGTGTGGGCGCGGGAACCGGGCGGCGGCGGCATCCTCGGCCAGCTCCCGGGCGACCAGGGCGACCTGCCCCATGGCCTCCAGCGCGCCCGGCGCCGGCGACCCGTCCAGGTGCCGGTACTCGGCCGCGACGGTGAGCACCAGCCGTTCGGGCAGGCCGAGTTCGGGGTGGCGCTGCTCGGCGATCACCCGCCGGGCGGCATCCAGGGCGGGTATCCCGGCGGCGTGCAGGGCGTGGGCGCGGTCGCGGACGTACGCGAGGTAGCCGATGTGCTCCCGGACGCCCGCGCGGTCGAGCACCGGGCCGTGGCCGGGGACGAAGATCTCCGCGCCGGTGGCCAGGGCCCGTTCACAGGCGCCGATGACGTTCTCCAGCGGGCCGGCCCAGTGCGAGGGGTGGTCGCCGGGCTGCTCGGGCGTCGAGGAGAAGATCACGTCGCCGGTGAACACCGCGCGCTGGTGCGGGAGGTGGACCATCAGGTCGCCGCCGGTGTGGGCGGCGGGCAGGCTGGTGATCTGCACGGGGTGGCGACCGACCCGCAGCTCCAGCTCACCGGTGAAGACGGTGTCCGGGTGCACCGGGTCGGCGCCGGACCAGTCGAACCGCCCGAAGTGCTCCCTGAGGTAGCCGCCGAGCGGGGAGTCCGGGTCGCTGTTGGCGACCAGCGCGTGCTGCTGCTGCGGGGTGGGCTCCCAGTGGATGTGCTCCAGCGCCTCGCGGGTGGCGATCACCTCGGCGTCCGGCAGCACCCCGGCGCCCCACAGGTGGTCACCGTTGGCGTGGGTGACGACCACCCGGTCGATCTCGACCCCGGCCGGCAGCAGCCGGCGGCTCGCGGCGAGGAACTCCCCGGCCATCGAGCGATCGTAGGGGGTGTCGATCCAGAGCGCGGTCGTCTCGGAGACCAGCAGGCCGCAGTTGGCCAGGCCCCAGCCCCGCTTCGGGGGGAGCCAGACGTACAGGTCCTCGGCAATCGCGCTCACGTTCGCACGGTTGATCGTCATGTGCGTGATTATGCCCATGATGTGCCGAGAGTGGGGCAAAACCTGAACGACCGATCAGAGTTCGTGACCTGGTCCCTCCCGTGGTGTCCTGATTCGCACCACGTGGTCGAGACCAATTATCTCACTGCTCGGGACGAGCGGCGGACACCTCGCCCCGGAAGCCCGACGGGACGTCCGCCCGGGGCGCGGGCAGGGCGCGGCAGACCTCGACCGTGACGTCCACGGTGTCCAGCCCGATCACCCGGCCCTCGACCGCGGCGAATCCTTTCTCCCCCGAACGGAAGAGCGCCGCCAGCGGCGAGTTCCGGCTCGCCGCGGTCAGCGCCTCCACCGCCATCGCGGAGCCGAAGGCGAACACCCCGCAGAGCACCACGCAGGGCGCGTGCCGGGGCGTGCGGGTCACGAAGACGAAGCCGTGATCGCGGATCAGCTCCCCGGCCGGGTTGAACAGCGCCTCGAAGGTCATTCCGCCCCAGCGGGCGCGGGCCTCCTCCGGGTACTCGATCGCGAAGTCCGGGAACACCGCGTCCAGCACCCCGGCGGAGTAGGCGTTGACGCTCGGGCCGCCGATCGAGAAGGTCGGCATCCGCGGGTCCTGGGAGCCCGCCACCACCAGCTCGATCGTCGCCTTCCGGTTGACCTTGCGCAGCAGGTCGGTGAGTTGGGCTATCGCCCTGGCCTCGGCCATCGGCATGAACAGCACGTTCTTCGGCCCGCGGCTGGTCAGCCGGCAGCCGTCCGTGGTGAAGGCGAACTCCGCGACCTCGATGCTCGGCGTGATGATCTGCACCCGGCTGTACGGGGCCAGCATCGCCCGCAGGAAGCCGTAGCGCAGGAGCAGTCTGGTCCGGGCCAGGGAGCGGGCCGCGAGGAAACCGATCACGGCCGGAACCGATGCGATCAGCACCTGGAGCAGGATGTCCATATCATCCCCCCGGAGGAAGACTCGGCCACGAACCGTACGCCCTGGTTAAGTCCCCGCCCGTGGCCGGAAATACCCCCTCCCGGCGGTCCGGAGCGTCAGAATCACCGTCCCGGGGGTCACTTCGGGCGCTTGGTGCCCTTGCGCTCCCCCGCGCAGCGCTCGTACCCCAGCCACGCGTCGACCGCGAGCACCGGCCCGTGGTCCCCGCGCCGCCGCCGGATTTTCCGAATCCCCCGGCACCGGAACGACAAGCTCAAATAATGCTCTGAGAAGACCGGGTGAGGCTTGGCAGCCGCCCCCACCGGGGACATCCTCGGCAACACGGCCGCGTGGTCCTGGCGACGGCGCCCGCACCACCCGACGGCCCTTCCCGTTCCGGCCCTCAGAAGGGGGCGAACCGATGACTTCTCCTGCCCTGGACCTGCCCGTACGGGCCACCGGCGGCCCCGCCGCCCCCACCCGCCTGGGCGTCGGCCTCGGCTGGCGCGCCGAGATCGACACCGTGGTCGAGCGCCAGCCCGGTCTGGACTGGGTCGAGGTGGTCGCCGAGAACATCTGCGCCGGCCACCTGCCCGACTCGCTGACGGTGCTGCGCGAACGCGGCGTCACCGTCGTCCCGCACGGCGTCGGCCTCGGCCTCGGCGGTGCCGACCTGCCCGACCCCGCCCGGCTCGGCAAGCTCGCCGAAACGGCGCTCGCGCTCGGCTCCCCACTGGTCACCGAGCACCTGGCCTTCGTCCGGGCCGGCGGCCTGGAGGCCGGCCACCTGCTGCCCGTCCCGCGGACCAGGGACTCGCTGCGGGTGATCGCCGAGAACGTCCGGATCGCCCAGGACCAGCTCCCGGTGCCGCTCGCCCTGGAGAACATAGCCGCCCAACTCTCCTGGCCGGACGACGAGTTCACCGAGGCGCAGTTCCTCGCCGAACTGGTCGCCCGCACCGGCGTCCGGCTGCTGATCGACGTCGCCAACCTGCACACCAACCGGGTCAACCTCGGCGTCGACCCGGCCGCCGAACTCGACCGCCTGCCGCTGGAGGCCCTCGCCTACGTCCACGTCGCGGGCGGCGAGCTGGTCGACGGAACCTGGCACGACACCCACGCCCACCCCGTCACCGAACCGGTGCTGGAGGTGCTGGCCGAGCTCTGCGCGCGGGTGGCGCCGCCCGGCGTCCTGCTGGAACGGGACGCGAACTTCCCGCCGCCCAGTGAGCTGGCCGGTGACCTGGACGCCGTCCGCCGGGTGCTGGAGGGGAGCACCCGACGATGAGCGACCCGACCGCGGCCACCGGCCCGGCCGCCGCGGAAGCCGCGGAAGCCGCCGCCCGGGAGCGTCTGGCCCGGCGCCAGCAGGAGCTGCTGGCCGCCCTGGTGGCCGGCGGGCCCGTCCCGCCCGGCTTCGACCCGGCCCAGGTCCGCGCCCAGTCCACCGGCCTCGCCGCCAAGCGGCGCGACACCGCCGCCAAGGTGGCCCCGGACCTGCCCCGCCTGCTCGGCGAACGGTACGGTCCGCTCTTCCTCGGCTACGCCCGCACCCACCCGCAGACCGGCGGCTACCGCGCCGACGCCCGGGCCTTCGCGCAGTGGGTGCTCACCGACGGCGGCCCGCTCGCCGCCGACCACCGCCGGGCCCTGGAGCGGTGGCTCCACCCGGCACCCGTACGGCCGACCGGCCCGCTGGCGCGCCTGCGCCGGGCCCTGCGCGGCTAGCGACCCATCATCACCCCGGGGGAACCGCCCATGTGGCACAACAGCTTCTTCATCGTCCCGGCCGTCCTGCTGGCGGCCGCCGCCCTGTACGCCGCCCGGACCCGGCGGCGCATCGGCCACGTCCCGCACGCCAGGGGCCTGCCCGGCCGCGGTCTGCCGCTGCTCGACGCCGCGTTCCTGTCCGGCGGCCCGGGCCGGGTGTTCGACACCGCGCTGGTCCGGATGCACCTGGGCGAGCAGGTCGTGATCAGCCGCTCCGGTCTGGTCACGCTCGTCGGCGCCCGGCCGTACGACGCCGTCGACCAAGCGGTCCAGGAGGCCGTCGGCCCCACCGGCAGCCGCGAGATCGCCCCGCTGCGCCGGACGGTGATGCGCTCCGCCGCCGTCCAGGAGATCGGCGACCGGCTCGCCGACCGCGGCCTGCTGCGCCGCCCCGAACGACTGCGGCGGGCCCGGACCGCCCGCCGGCTGCTCTGGTCGGCGATGCTCGTCGTCGTGGCCTTCACGGTGGCCGCCGAACTGCTCGACGACGGCGCCCACGGCCACGACCGCCCCAACCTGTGGATCCCCGGCGCCCTGCTGGTCGCCGGCGTCCTCACGCTGCTCGCCACGCCGTCGGTCAGGGGCCGGATCACCCCGGCCGGGACGCGCCAGCTGACCCTGATGGACGGCTCGCCGTGGACGCCCCACTCCGGTGTGCCGTCCCGGCTGGCGGGCGGCGCGCTGCTGGGCGCGCTCGCCCTCGGCGGGCTGGCCGCGGCCGGGCTGGACGACCAGGAGCTGGAGGCCGCGATGCTGGCGGCGGCGGCCGAGGAGGAGGCGGTGCGGCAGGCCGCCGCGAGCTCGTCCTCGTCCGTCTTCCCGTCCTCCTCCTCTTCTTCCTCCTCGTGCTCGTCCAGCTCCTGCGGCGGCTCCGCCTCCTGGTGCGGCTCCGCCGACTCCGGCTCCTCCGGCGGCGGCTGCGGTTCGTCGAGCTGCGGCTCCGGCTCGAGCTCCAGCAGCTGCGGATCGTCCTCCTCCAGCTGCGGGTCCTCGTCCAGCGGCGGGTCCTCGTCCAGCTGCGGCTCCAGCTCCAGCAGCTGCGGATCGAGCTGCGGTGGTGGCGGCGGCTGCGGCTCCTGACCCGCGCCCCGGGCGGCTGCGGGGGCGTCCTCCCGCGGCCGTGCCGCGTCCCCGGCCGACGTCACAGTTCGGTATCGCGGACCGGGAAGACGTTCCCCGCACCATCGGGCCAGGCATACAACAAGGCCATGTGGTTGCTGTTCCTCATACCGGCCTGTATCGCGGCGGTGCTCTCCTGTCTCCGGCTGGTCCGGATGGCCGCCACCGCCGACGCCCTGGCCGAACAGGACGGGCTGCGCCCACCGGAAGCCGTCGGCATCGGCCTGTACGAGACCGCCTACCTGGCGGGCGGCCCTGACCGGGTGGTCGAACTGGCGCTCGTGCTGATGGCCGGCCGGGGCCGCCTGCACCTGGCGCACACCGGCTGGACCACCGTCGTCGACCCCCGGGGCCGCAGCCGGCTGGAACGGGCGGTCATCGCCACCGTCGGCCCCGAGGGCCAGTGCCGCACGGACGAGCTGCGCCGCGCGATGGCCGAGCACCCCACCGTGCTGGAGATCGGCGCCCGGCTCTCGCTGGCCGGCCTCGCGACCCCGGCGCTGGTACAGCGCAGCACCCTCGTGGTGGTCCGGCAGGTCCGCCACGCGCTGCTGCTGTCCCTGCTCCTGCTGGCCGCCTCGCTGGCCGTCAGCGGCTTCACCGGCGACGACGCCCTCGCGCCGCTCGCCTGGTTCTCGCTGCCGCTGGTGCTCACCTCGGGCACCCTGCTGATGGCCCGGGTCGACGTCTACCCCTACACCCGCTGGGCCTCCCCGATCGGCCAGGAGGTGCTGCGCGAGGTCCGGCCCACCCGCCAGCGCGGCCTCGCCGACGACGAGGAGCGCGAACTGCTCACCGCCGTCGCCATGAACGGCCCGGCCGTCCTCCCCGACGCCCGCCTGCGCGCCGCCCTGCGCCCGCACCGCACCTGAGCTCGCGCCCGGACGGACGGACGCACCGACCGGCCGCACCCCGCGGGAACGCCCGGAGGCCGGTTCCCCGTGCGTACGGGGAACCGGCCTCCGGGAGGGAAACCGCGGTCGCTCAGGCCAGGCCGTCGACGCTCAGGCCAGGCCGTTGAGCAGCTCGCCGAGCGGCTTGCGGCGGCCGGTGAAGAACGGCACCTCCTCGCGGACGTGCAGCCGGGCCCGGGACGGGCGCAGGTCGCGCATCAGGTCGACGATCCGGTGCAGCTCGTCCGCCTCGAAGGCGAGCAGCCACTCGTAGTCGCCGAGCGCGAACGAGGCCACCGTGTTGGCCCGCACGTCCGGGTAGCCGCGCGCCATCTTGCCGTGCTCGGCGAGCATCGCGCGCCGCTCGTCGTCCGGCAGCAGGTACCACTCGTAAGAGCGGACGAACGGGTACACGCAGACGTAGTCCCGGGCGCGCTCGTCGGCGAGGAAGGCCGGGATGTGCGACTTGTTGAACTCGGCCGGGCGGTGCAGCGCCATGTTCGACCAGACCGGCTCCAGCCGGCGGCCCAGGCCGGTGCGGCGGAAGCGGTTGTACGCCTCCTGCAGGTCGTCCGAGTCGGCGGCGTGCCACCAGACCAGGATGTCGGCGTCCGCACGCAGACCGGAGACGTCGTACGTGCCGCGCACGGTCACGTCCTTGGCGGCCAGCTGCTCGAACAGCTCGTCCACCTCGGCGGCCAGGGCGGTGCGGTCCTCGGGCAGGACGTCCTTGAGCTTGAACACCGACCACATGGTGTAGCGGATGACCTGGTTCAGGTCGCGCGCCTTCTTCTTCTCGGGCCGCTGCTCCGGCTCCCGCTCAACGCTCTCAGTCATGCGCCCATTGTCCTCTCCGTGGAACCTTCCCCGGTCGCCGGGGTCAACAGTCTGTCGATGGTGGCCGCCGCGGCGGCGGCCGAGCCGATGCACGCCGGAATGCCCACCCCGTCGTACGCGGCGCCGCACAGCGCCAGGCCGCCCACCCGCCCGGCCGCCGCCCGGATCCGGGCCACCTTGTCCGGGTGACCCACCGGGTACTGCGGCAGGCCCGCCGCGAAGCGCGAGACGAAGGTGTCGTACGGCCGGGCGGTCAGCCCGATCGCCTCCCCCAGGTCCGCCAGCGAGCGGGCCACCAGCTCCTCGTCCGGCAGGCCCAGCGCCTCCTCCTCGCGGTGCCGGCCCAGCGAGGTGCGCAGCAGGAACGCGTCCGGCGCGGAGCGCTCCAGCCAGCCCCACTTGTTGGAGGAGAAGGTCGACGCCTTGATCCGCCGCCCGTCCACCGGCGGCACCAGGAAGCCGCTGCCGCTCGGGAGTTCGGCCAGCTCGGAGCGCCGGAACGCCAGGGTCACCAGCGCCATGCCCGCGTACTCGACGGTGTCCAGCTCGGCGGCGGCCGCCGGGGCGTCCGCGCGCAGCAGCCGGGCCGCGGCGGGGGCCGGAACGGCCAGCACCACGGCGTCCGCGCGCAGTACCTCGCCGCCGGCCACCACCCGCCAGCCGTCGGGGGTGCGGCGCAGCTCGTCCACCGGGGCGTCCGTCCGCAGGTCGACGCCCGCCCCGACGCAGGCCGCGGCGACCGCCTGCGGCAGGGTGCCGAGGCCGCCGCGCAGGCCGTTGAACACCGGGGTGTCGGCGGTCTTCGGCCGGGACGCCAGCTCGTGCACGCCCTCGACCAGCGAACCGCCGCCCCGGGCGATCGCCAGCAGCTGCGGTACGGCGGCCCGCAGCGAGATCTCGTCGGCGCGCCCGGCGTAGACGCCGCCCAGCAGCGGTTCGACCAGCCGGTCGACCACCTCCCGGCCCAGCCGGTCGGCGACGTAGCGGCCGATCGCGACGTCCTCCCCCACCTCGGTGCTCCGCTCGTGCCGGGCCCGCTCCAGGCCCTCGGCGGTGAGCACCCCGGAGGCCGCCAGCGCCTCCAGGTCGCCCGGCACGCCCATCACCTGCCCGCCCGGCAGCGGCCGCAGCGCCCCGCGGGTCCAGATCGCCGCCTTCGCGGTGGTCGGCGGCTCCAGTTCCCCGCCCAGCCCGACCGCCCGCGCCAGCTCGACCGCCTCCGGCCGCCGGGCCAGCACCGACTCGGCCCCGAGGTCGACCCGGACCCCGCCGACCTCCCCGCCCCACAGCTTCCCGCCGACCCGTTCCGACGCCTCCAGCACCGTCACCCGCGCCCGCGCCGGACCGCCGGCCGCCCCGCTCAGAAAAGCGGCCGCAGCCAGCCCCGCGATCCCACCACCGACGACGACGACCTGTGCATCCGACATGCTCCGCAGTCTCGCAGGTCTTTACGCCGGACCCTCAATCCCCTGCACGCCCGCCGCCCGGCACCAGTGCGTCCAGGTCGACGGTGACCGGGAACGGCACCGGGCGTTCGAGCGTGCCCCGGAAGATCCCGGCCGGGGCGTAGGCGTTCGTCGCCCGATCCAGCTCGTAGACGTGCACGACCGGTCGCCCGGCCTCGTCCTCGACGATCCAGTAGTGCGGGATGCCCGCCTCGGCGTACTTGCGGACCTTGACCGTACGATCGCGGTGCGCGGACTCGGGGGAGACGACCTCCACGACCAGCAGTACGTCAGCCGGGGCGTACCGGGTCCGGTCGGGGTCGTACTCCGCCGTGGCGACCACCACGTCCGGTTCCGGCCGGTTACGGGGATCGAGCTTGATCGTCATCTCGCCCTCGGCCAGCACTCCGTCCGGCACCGACTGCTCCAGCACGTCGGTCAGCCGCCGCACGACCCGGGTGTGCCACGAACGCTGCGGGGACATCATGAAGACCAGCGCTCCGTCGATCAGTTCGGTGTGGCGCGGGGCCTGCGGCAGGTGGTCGAGGTCGTCGGCAAACCAACCCTCGGCTCTGGGCGCGTACATCCAGTCCGGCAGCTCGCTCATGCCCTCAAGATAGCGAGTTCCAGGGCGCGAGGGACCGCCGCCTA
The DNA here is from genome assembly GCF_040685975.1 of Kitasatospora sp. NPDC086791. NCBI lineage: Bacteria > Bacillati > Actinomycetota > Actinomycetes > Kitasatosporales > Streptomycetaceae > Kitasatospora > Kitasatospora sp. NPDC086791. The sequence continues at coordinate 173,344 of NZ_JBFBOC010000010.1, forward strand.
GTCTGTGCGCCATGGAACCGATCGTGGTGAGTGCGTGTCTGGCCGGGGTCCCCTGCCGGTACGACGGGCAGGCGAAGAGCTCCGACGGCGCGCTGCGCCTGGTCGAGGAGGGGCGGGCCGTCGTGGTCTGCCCGGAGGGGGCGGGCGGGCTGCCGACCCCGCGGCCCCCGGCGGAGATCGTGGGCGGGGACGGCGCGGACGTGCTGGACGGGCGGGCGCGGGTGGTGGACGCGACCGGGGCGGACTGCACCGGGGAGTTCCTGGCCGGTGCCCGGGCCGCGCTGGCGGCGGCCGAGGCGGCGGGAGCGCGGCGGGCGCTGCTGATGGCGCGCAGTCCGTCCTGCGGCTGCGGGCGGGTGTACGACGGGACGTTCACCGGCGAGCTCCGGCCCGGGGACGGCGTGACGGCGGCGCTGCTGCGCCGGGCGGGGATCGAGGTCACCGCCGGGTAGGTCGTGTCCGGCCCGTCGCCGAGCCGTGATGGAGTCGCGATCTCCCGGGCGGATCCGCACGGCCGGCTCTCCCGTCCAAGGGGGAGACCTGTCAACGGAGTTGGGGAGGAACGGACATGGGGAGACGGACCGGAGCCGGTGCGCTGGGGGCGGCGGCGGCCGCGGCGGTGCTGCTGGTCGGGGGGTGCGGTGCGAGCGGCTCGGGGGAGTCGGCCAGGCCCGACGCGGCGGTGGCCCCGGCGAAACAGGCCGGTCCGGGCGGCGGGGCGGCGGCCGCGACCGGCGCCGCCCAGCCCTCCGGAGCCCCCGCGGCGGCCGGGGTGTCCCCGGTCGCCGACAGCGGCCGGCTGATCGCGTACACCGCGCAGCTCAGCCTGAGCACCCAGGACGTCGGCCAGGTGCTGGCCAGGGCACGGGAGTTGACCACGACGGCGGGCGGCTACGTGGGCGCCGAGTCGGTCACCGGCGGCGGCGCGAACCAGTCGGGCCAGCTGACGCTGAGGATCCCGTCGGCCGCCTACCAGCAGACCCTGGACCAGCTCGCCGCCCTGGGCGAGGTGTCCTCCCGCAAGAGCCAGGCGGACGACCTGACCCAGCAGGTCGCCGACGTGGCGAGCCGGGTGCAGACCCAGCAGGCGAGCGTGGAGCGGGTGCGGGCGCTGATGGCGCAGGCGAAGTCGCTGAGCGAGGTCACCTCGCTGGAGACCGAGCTGAGCCGCCGCGAGGCCGACCTGGAGTCCCTCCAGAAGCAGCAGAAGGAGCTGTCCGCCCGGACCTCGTACTCCACCGTCACCCTGGAGGTCCGCCGCGAGGTCACCGCCCCGACGCCGGCGCCGGTGCCGAAGGCCGAGGCCGAGGGCTTCGGCGACGCGGTCGGCTCCGCGCTCGGCGGCGGCTGGCACGCCCTGTCGGTGATCGCCCGCGGCCTGTCCGTGGCCTTCGCCGCGGTGGCGCCGTTCCTGCTGGTGCTGGGCGTCCCCGCGGCCCTGGTGTACCGCTACTGGTGGCGCCGCCGCCCGGTGCCGGCCGGGCCGAACGCCGAGGAGCCCCGGGCCGAGGGCTGAACGACGGCGGGGCCGGGCCCTCCGCGAGCAGGAGGGCCCGGCTCCGCCGTACGTCGGCGCGTCAGCGCGCGCTGGCCTCGTGGACGAAGGCGACGAGCCGGCTGAGCGCGTCCGGGTCCATGGACGGCATGACACCGTGGCCGAGGTTGAAGATGTGGCCGCTGGGGCCGACCGCCCGGGCGGCGTCCAGCACCTCGCGGGCCTTGGTCTCCACGACCGCGGTGGGCGCGAACAGCACGGCCGGGTCGAGGTTGCCCTGCAGGCCCTTGCCCGGGCCGACCCGCTCGGCGGCGACGTCCAGCGGCACCCGCCAGTCGACGCCGACGACGTCCGCGCCGGCCTGGCCCATCAGCCCGAGCAGTTCGCCGGTGCCGACGCCGAAGTGGATCCGCGGCACGCCGTACCCGGCGACGGCGTCGAAGACCTTGGTGCTGGCCGGCATCACCGAGCGGCGGTAGTCCGCCGGCGCGAGCGAGCCGACCCAGGAGTCGAACAGCTGGACGGCCGAGGCGCCGGCTTCGATCTGCACCTTCAGGAAGGCCGAGGTGATGTCCGCGAGCCGGTCCACCAAGGCGGCCCACAGCTCGGGCTGCCCGTACATCATGGCCTTGGTGTTCTCGTGGTTCTTGGAGGGGCCGCCCTCGACCAGGTAGCTGGCCAGCGTGTACGGCGCGCCGGCGAAGCCGATCAGCGGGGTCCCGCCGAGCTCGTCCACCAGCAGGCCGACGGCCTCGGTGATGTAGGGGACGTCGTCCGGCTCGAGCGGGCGCAGCCGCCGGAGGTCCTCGAAGGTGCGGATCGGGTCGGCGATGACCGGGCCGACGCCGGCCTTGATGTCGACGTCGATGCCGACCGCCTTGAGCGGCACCACGATGTCGCTGAAGAAGATCGCCGCGTCCACCTCGTGCCGGCGCACCGGCTGCAGGGTGATCTCCTTGACCAGCTCGGGCCGCATGCAGGACTCCAGCATGGGGATGCCCTCGCGGACCTTCAGGTACTCGGGCAGCGAGCGGCCGGCCTGGCGCATGAACCAGACGGGCGTGTGCGGCACCGGCTCGTGCCGGCAGGCGCGCAGGAACGCGGAGTCGTACGCGGCGCCGCGGCGCGCGGGGGTGATCGGGCCGCCGTGGGTGCCCGCCGTGGTGTCTGCCGTAGTCTCGCTCACACGTCAAATCTTCGCACGCGTCCCGGGGGCCTCCCCCCGGCCGCTCTCGTCGGTTCCTCCAAGATCTGCCCGGGTTTGCCGTTCCGGCACGCCGCAGCGGGAGAAGTTGCGGCGATAACCCCGGTCTTCGACCTAGTCTTCGGGTCATGGCAGCGGTCGGAGGGCACCCCGCGCAGGGTGGCGGAGCAGGTGGCGGAACGGGTCGCGAGGGGGCGCCGAGCGAGTTCCGGGCTGCCGTGGCGGCCCTGGACGGGGCCCGGCTGCGGCCCGAGGTGCAGCTCTCCCCCGCGCCGGCCCCGCGCCGGCTCGCCCCGCACGCCTTCGCGGTGACGGCCGCGGTCGAGGTGGACGGCGAGGAGCTCTCGGACGGCCGGCTGGTGCTGCTGTACGACCCGGCCGGGCAGGAGGCCTGGAACGGCGAGTTCCGGGTGGTCACGATGACCCGGGCCGAGCTGGAGCCGGAGATGGCCGGCGACCCGATGCTCTGCGAGGTCGGCTGGGCCTGGCTGCTGGACTCCCTGCAGACGCACGGCGCCGGGTACGCGGAGCCGTCCGGCACGGTGACCAGGTGCGCGTCCCAGTACTTCGGCGGCCTGGCGGACCGCCCGTCGTCGACCGAGATCGAGATCCGGGCCTCGTGGACGCCGGCCGACGGCCGCTTCGAACGGCACCTGGCGGCCTGGGCGGAGCTGCTCTGCATCAGCGCCGGCCTGCCGCCGGCCGCGCCCGCGCCGCAGGGCCCCGGCGAGGTTCCGTCACTCGGTGGAGTGGTCCCGATGCCCGCCCGGCGACGCCCCCGGTCGCACTGACGAGTGGCGTCCGGCCCCGACGGCACCGGACGGCCGGACGCCACCCCCAGGGCTGACGGAGTGTGACTTCGGACCCGCTCTGCGTCAATTAGGCGGTCGAAACCGACCGATCGGCATCGAATCTGATCGATTTTGTGCGAATACCAGGCATGTCGCATCAATCATTTGCGCGATTTGTCCGTATTGTTACTCACTAGATCGTGATCTTTCGCTAAAGCCGGGCACGGTTGCTGCCGAAGCAGACTGTGACCCTTTCCGAACGCGGAACACTCCGACCGCCCCCATCGGGGTTCCGTCCGCCACTCCCCGCAGGAGGCCTGGTGTCGGTCCTTCTTGAGCACCCCGCAAACGTGGTCGCCTACCGCCCGACGAAGCCCACCGCCATGGTGGTCATCGCCGATCCCCGCGTCCGAAACACCGTCACCCGCCACCTGTGGGCGCTCGGCGTCCGGGACGTGATCGAGGTGTCCTCGATCGCCGAGGCCCGCCCCCGGGTCTCCACCCCGCGTGACATCTGCGTCGCCGACGTCCACCTGCCGGACGGCTCCGGGCTGACCATCCTCGCCGAGACCCGCGCCGCGGGCTGGCCCAACGGCCTGGCGCTCTCCGCCGCCGACGACATCGGCGCGGTCCGCAGCGCGCTGGCCGGCGGCGTCAAGGGCTACGTGGTCACCGGCACCCGGACGAACGTCGCGATGCCGGGCCGCCCGGGCCTGCCGATCGGCGCCGCCGGGCTGGCCGGCCGGATGCGCCGCCCCGGGATGCCGGGCATGCCGGGCGCCGCCGGCGCTCCGGGCGCCCCCGGAGCCCCCGGCGCCCCCGGTCAGCCGGGCCCGCAGCAGGCCGCCTACCGCGAGCTGTCCGGCCGCGAGGTCGAGGTGCTGCGGCTGGTCGCCGAGGGCCAGTCGAACAAGGCGATCGGCGTGGCGATGGGCCTGTCGGCGCTCACCGTGAAGAGCCACCTGGCCCGGATCGCCCGCAAGCTGGGCACCGGCGACCGCGCCGGGATGGTCGCCGTCGCGCTGCGCACCGGAATCATTCACTGAGCCGAGAGCTCCGGACCGCCGCGGCGGCCGAGGAGGAACGTTTCCTCCTCGGCCGCCGCGGCACTGTCCGCCGCCGGGCAGGAGCGGGCGCGAGCGGACGCGGACCGTCGGGCGCCCCGGCCGGAGCGGCCGCGGACCCCCGGCGCCGGATCCCCCATCGCCCGCTGTGGGGCGGGCGAGTGACTGTCTGACCAGTCCGACAACACTCCCGGTCGTGAGGACCGTCGTACCCTTGGGGGGTGACCGACGCCGTAGCAGCCATCCCAGAAGAAGCAGCCCCGGTCCCGCTCCTCGAACCGAAGGAGGGGATCCCGCCCGTCGTGGCGGACGAGCGGGCGCTGGCCGCCACGATCGCCGCCTTCGCCGCGGGCTCCGGACCGGTCGCCGTCGACGCCGAGCGCGCCTCCGGCTACCGCTACGGGCAGCGGGCCTACCTCATCCAGCTGCGCCGCGCGGGCTCCGGCTCCGCCCTGATCGACCCGATCGCCTGCCCCGACCTCAGCGCGCTCGACGCCGCGATCGGGGACGCCGAATGGGTGGTGCACGCGGCCACCCAGGACCTGCCCTGCCTCGCCGAGGTGGGCATGAGACCCCGGCGCCTGTTCGACACCGAGCTGGCCGGGCGGATCGCCGGCTTCGCCCGGGTCGGCCTCGGACCGATGACCGAGAACGTGCTCGGCCTGAGCCTGGCCAAGGAGCACTCGGCGGTCGACTGGTCCACCCGCCCCCTGCCCGAGCCGTGGCTGCGCTACGCCGCTCTGGACGTCGAGGTGCTGGTCGAGCTGCGGGACGCACTCGAACAGGAGCTGGACGCCCAGGGCAAGCTCGAATGGGCCCTGGAGGAGTTCGCCGCGATCGCCGCCGCGCCCCGCCCCGCCCCGCGCACCGACCCGTGGCGGCGCACCTCGCAGCTGCACAAGGTCCGCCGGCGCCGTCAGCTGGCCGTGGTGCGCGAGCTCTGGCAGGCCCGCGACCGGATGGCGCAGGAGCGCGACGTCTCCCCCGGCCGGGTGCTCTCGGACGCCGCGATCGTCAACGCCGCGCTGGCCATGCCGCTGAACATCGCCGCGCTGCAGGCCGTGCAGGGCTTCGGACCGCGGGTGCACCGGCGCCAGCTGGAGCAGTGGCTGGCCGCCGTGCAGCGCGGCCGGGAGATCCCGGAGGGCCAGCTGCCGCCGGCCGCCGCCCCGCACGACGGTCCGCCGCCGCCGCGGGCCTGGGCCGAGAAGGACCCGGTGGCCGCCGCCCGCCTCTCCGGCGCGCGAAGCGCGGTCAGCGAGCTGGCCGAGCGGCACCACCTGCCGGCCGAGAACCTGATCACCCCGGACCTGGTCCGGCGGGTCTCCTGGGAGCCGCCGGCCGACCGCGGCCCCGAGGGCGTGGCCGCCGCGCTGCGCCGGCTCGGCGCCCGGCAGTGGCAGGTCGACCTGGTGGCGCCCGCGGTGGCCGCCGCCTTCGCCTCGGCCGCGGCCGAGGGCTGACCGCGACAGGGCCGGAAGGGGATGTCGTCCGTACGGGCGGCATCCCCTTCGTCGTGCCCGGGAACAGCTCTCCTGGTCGGACGTGTCGCGGGACACACGACCGGAACCGTCCGAGGGGCCTGGGCAGGGTGGTTACCGACCGGTAGCATGACCGTGATGCGGCGCCGCTCGGGTCTTCGCCGGCGGCAGCCTGCCCACCTCAAATGTTGGTCCCTGGGAGGAGAGCCCCCGTGCCTCGTACCGCGAGGGACGTCGTCTTCGTCGATGGCGTCCGCACCCCGTTCGGCAAGGCCGGCCCGAAGGGCATCTACCACGAGACGCGCGCCGACGACCTCGTCGTCAAGTGCATCCGGGAGCTCGTGCGCCGTAACCCGAACCTGCCCGTCGAGCGCATCGACGAGGTCGCCGTGGCGGCCACCACGCAGATCGGCGACCAGGGTCTGACCATCGGGCGCACCGCCGCCCTGCTGGCAGGCCTGCCGAAGTCCGTCCCCGGCTACGCGATCGACCGCATGTGCGCCGGTGCGCTGACCGCCGTGACCACCACCGCCGGCGGCATCGCCTTCGGCGCGTACGACGTGGTCGTGGCCGGCGGCGTCGAGCACATGGGCCGCCACCCGATGGGCGAGGGCGTCGACCCGAACCCGCGCTTCGTCTCCGAGAAGCTGGTCGACGAGTCCGCCCTGTTCATGGGCATGACCGCGGAGAACCTGCACGACCGCTTCCCGCACATCACCAAGGAGCGCTGCGACGCCTACGCCGTGCGCTCCCAGGAGAAGGCCGCCAAGGCGTACGCCAACGGCGACATCCAGCCCGACCTGGTGCCGATCTCGATCCGCAACACCAACCCCGAGGTCGGCGAGACCGGCTGGGGCCTGGCCACCGTGGACGAGCCGCTGCGCCCGGGCACCACGATGGAGTCGCTGGCCGGCCTCAAGACCCCGTTCCGCCCGCACGGCAACATCACCGCGGGCAACTCGGCCGGTCTGAACGACGGTGCCACCGCCTCGCTGCTGGCCGCCGAGGACGTCGCCGAGGAGCTCGGCCTCCCGGTCAAGATGCGCCTGGTCTCCTACGCCTTCGCCGGCGTCGAGCCCGAGGTCATGGGCATCGGCCCGGTCCCGGCCACCGAGAAGGCGCTGGCCAAGGCCGGTCTGACCATCGACGACATCGACGCGTTCGAGGTCAACGAGGCCTTCGCCGTCCAGGTGCTGGCCTTCCTCGACCACTACGGCATCGCGGACGACGACGAGCGGGTCAACCCGTTCGGCGGCGCGATCGCCTTCGGCCACCCGCTGGCCTCCTCCGGCGTGCGCCTGATGAACCAGCTGGCCCGCCGCTTCGAGCAGCGCCCGGACGTCCGCTACGGCCTCACCACGATGTGCATCGGCTTCGGCATGGGCGGCACCATCATCTGGGAGAACCCGCACTTCGAGGGTGGTAAGTGATCATGACGAGCACCACTGAGCTGCTCCAGCACGGCGCCGAGCTGTTCCCGGGCGAGGTCGTCACGACCGCCCACGTGCGCCACCTGGACCTGCCGCTGCAGGCCGGCAAGCTGGCCCTGATCACCCTGGACAACGGCTTCGACCACACCAAGCCGACCACCTTCGGCCCGGGCTCGCTGCTCAAGCTGTCCGCCGCGCTGGACCAGGTCGAGGCCGAGGCCGCCGCGGGCACGATCGTCGGCGCCGCGATCACCGGCAAGCCGTTCATCTTCGCGGTCGGCGCCGACCTCAAGGGCGTCGAGCTGCTCAAGGAGCACGCGGACGCGCTGGCCATCGGCAAGGGCGGCCACGAGGTCTTCAAGCGGATCGCCGCGCTGCCCGTCCCCACCTTCGCCTTCTACAACGGCGCGGCGATGGGCGGCGGCGTCGAGGTCGGCCTGCACGCCACCTACCGCACGGTCAGCTCGGGCGTCCCGGCGTTCTCGCTGCCGGAGGTCTTCCTGGGCCTCGTCCCGGGCTGGGGCGGCTGCAGCATCCTGCCGAACCTGATCGGCCCCTCGAAGGCGATCAAGGTCATCATCGAGAACTCGATGAACCAGAACAAGCAGCTCAAGGGCAAGGACGTGTTCGAGCTGGGGATCGCCGACGCGATCTTCGAGCCGGCCGACTTCCTGGAGCAGTCGCTGCTGTGGGCCGCCAAGGTCCTCAAGGGCGACGTGGTCGTCGAGCGCGAGGAGATCGACCGCGGCAAGGCCTGGGACGACGCCGTCGCCTGGGGCCGCCTGGTCGCCGACGCCAAGGTGCACGGCGCCGCCCCGGCCGCCTACAAGGCGCTGGACATCATCGCCCGGGTGAAGGACGCCGACCTGCAGGCCGGCTTCGACGCCGAGGACGCGGCCCTGGCCGACCTCATCATGAGCGGCGAGCTGCGCAGCGGCATCTACGCCTTCAACCTGGTGCAGCGCCGGGCCAAGCGCCCGGTCGGCGCGCCGGACAAGTCGCTGGCCCGCCCGGTCTCCAAGGTCGGCGTCGTCGGCGCCGGCCTGATGGCCTCGCAGCTGGCGCTGCTGTTCGCCCGCCGTCTGGAGGTGCCGGTGGTCCTCACCGACATCGACCAGGAGCGCGTGGACAAGGGTGTCGGCTACGTCCACGCCGAGATCGACAAGCTGCTCGCCAAGAGCCGCATCGGCAAGGACAAGGCCAACCGCCTCAAGGGCCTGGTCTCCGGCTCGCTCGACAAGGCCGAGGCCTTCGGCGACGCGGACTTCGTCATCGAGGCCGTGTTCGAGGAGATGGGCGTCAAGCAGACCGTCTTCGCGGACCTGGAGGACGTGGTCTCGCCGACCTGCGTGCTGGCGACCAACACCTCCTCGCTGTCGGTCACCGAGATGGCCTCGAAGCTGAAGCACCCCGAGCGGGTCGTCGGCTTCCACTTCTTCAACCCGGTCGCGATCCTGCCGCTGCTGGAGATCGTCCGCGGCGACGCCACCGACGACGCCGCGCTGGCCACCGCCTTCGCCGTGTCGAAGAAGCTGAAGAAGACCTCGGTGCTGTGCAAGGACGCCCCGGCGTTCGTGGTGAACCGGATCCTGACCCGCTTCATGGGCGAGATCCAGAACATCATCGACGAGGGCACCCCGATCGCCGACGTCGAGAAGGCCGTCGAGCCGCTCGGCCTGCCGATGTCCCCGATCGTGCTGCTGGAGCTGGTCGGCCCGGCCATCGCGCTGCACGTCTCGGAGACCCTGCACGGCGCGTTCCCGGAGCGGTTCACCGTCTCCGCGAACCTCGCCGAGGTGGTCAAGGCCGGCAAGCGCGGCTTCTACACCTGGGTGGACGGCCGGCAGGTGCTCGACCCCGAGGTGCTGGAGCTGCTGACCTTCGGCGACTCGGTGCTCACCGAGGAGCAGGTCCGCGCCCGCGCCCTGGAGGCCGTGGCGCAGGAGATCGGCCTGATGCTGGCGGAGGGTGTCGTCGCCGAGGCGCAGGACATCGACCTTTGCATGATCACCGGTGCCGGCTGGCCCTTCCACCTGGGCGGGATCACCCCGTACCTGGACCGTGAGGGCATCTCGGAGCGCGTGAACGGCAAGCCGTTCCTGGCCCCCGGTGTGGCCTCGGTGCCCGCGTAACGCTGGGCCCCGAAACCGAGGAGCCCCGGTGACCTGGTGGTCACCGGGGCTCCTCGGTGTGTCCGGAGGGTTCGGCACGCGGGCCGGGTACCGGGACGGCCTCCACGCGGAGGCCTGGTACGGGCAGCCTCCACCCGGAGGCCGGGGCGGCTCAGTGCTTGAGGCGGTAGACCACGGTGTCGGCGAAGACGCCGACCATCTCGTAGTGGGTGTCCAGCAGGTTCTCGATCCGCGGGACCATGACCGGCTGGTACGGCGCGATGCCGGAGTCGTCGACCACGACCTCGGGCAGGCCGTTGGCCAGCTCCTTGTCGAAGGTCTGCCAGGCGTTGGAGACGCTGAACTGCTCGCCGACGTTGGCGCTGCCGTCCTTGCCGCCGCTGTAGTTGGTGAGGAAGCCGGCGGTCAGGTAGCGGGAGGCGGGCTTGCGGTCGGCCAGCCAGTACAGCTCGGGGTGCATGCCCCAGACCAGCACGGTGTCCTTGGGGGTGGTCTGGGCGGCGACGGCGGTGGCGACCTCGGTGGTGCGGTTGAGCCGCTCCCCCGGCCAGGCCAGCGCCAGGCCCCAGAACGCCGTGGCGGCGACCGTGGTGTACACCAGGACCGGCTTCCAGCGGATCGCCGAGGTGGCGACCGCCCCGGTGCCCAGCAGCACCAGCGGCGGGATCAGCTGCAGGTAGTAGTGGCCGAAGAAGTGGAAGCCCACGCTGACCGCGACGACCGAGGAGAGCAGCCAGACCCACAGGTCGGTGGTGGAGCCGTGCTCCTCGCCGGCCACCGGCAGCGGGCGGTGGCGGTGCTTGAGCCAGAGCCGGCGCCCGACCGGGAGCAGGAAGCCCAGGCCGGCCACGGCCAGGATGGCCGAGTTGCCGAGCGCGCGGCCGATCATCTGCAGCCAGGCGCCGCCGAAGGAGGCGTAGTCGCCGCTGCCGGTGACCACCCAGAAGAGGAAGCCCTTGGGCTTGGTGAGGATCACCGCGACCAGCGCTATCGGCAGGGTGAAGCCGAAGCCGATCTTGAAGAGCGCGGGCGGCCAGCGCACCCCGCGCCGGCGGGCGTCCTGGAACAGCATCCAGAGCACCGGCAGCAGCACCGCGCCGCCGGTCTGCTTGGTCAGCGAGCAGAGCGCCACCGCGATGCCCGCGGCCAGCCAGCGGCGCCGCTCGGCGTACCGGAAGGCGGCCACCATGGCGGGCAGCATGAAGACCTCGAAGGTCGCCGCCTGGGTGTCCTCCGGGGAGAGTCCGATGGAGACCAGCAGGTAGAGGAGTCCGGCGCCGGCCCCGGCCCGGTTGCCCCAGCGGCCGCGGGCGATCGAGGCCAGCAGGATCGCGGTGACCAGGTGGGCCGCCACCGCCAGGGTACGCAGCGGCCAGAGCGAGGCGGAGCCGAAGACCGCGAAGCAGGCCTGGTAGAGCCAGGGCAGCAGCGGGGGCTTGCGGTCCACCACGGTGTCGTACAGCACGCCGCCGTCCGCCAGCATCCGGGCCTGGGTGGCCAGGAAGCCCTCGTCCGGGCTCCAGACGGGCCGGGCGAAGGAGGGGATGTGGGTGATCAGCGCGACCAGCGCGAGAACCGGCACCAGCCTGGTCCAGTACCCGCTCCGGATTCGGGTACGGACGCGCTCGGGCAGGCGCTCGGCCAGTCCGGCGGGGCGGAGGCGGGTGGGGGTCGGCACGGTTGACAACCTACCGGGCGGGACCGGCGCGGGCGGCGCCGGTCCCGCCTTTCGGTGCGATTGTCAGCTTGTTCCGTGACGAACTGTTACGGAGTTACGACAAACGGTCGTCGGCGGATCGGGGGACCGGCCGTGGCCGGCCGGTCCCTCCGGATCAGGCCTTGACCGGCGTCGCGTCCAGCTTGGCGACCAGGGCGGTCACCTTCCGGGCGATGTCCGGGGCGTTCAGACCGATCTCGGCCAGGATCTCGTTCCGGCTCGCGTGGTCCAGGAACTCCTGCGGGATGCCGAAGTCGCGCACCGGGAGGTCCACGTCCGCGTCCCGCAGTGCCTGCGCCACGGCGGCGCCGACGCCGCCCACCCGGCCGTTGTCCTCGATCGTGACGACCACCCGGTGCTCGGCGGCCAGGCCCGGCAGGGCCGGGTCGACCGGCTTGACCCAGCGCGGGTCCACCACGGTGGCGGTGATGCCCTGGGCGGCCAGCAGCTCGGCGACCTCCAGGCTGGTCGGGGCCATCGCGCCGACCGAGACGATCAGCACGTCGGCGCGGTGGGCGCCGGAGGGCTCCGCGGCGGCGCGCAGCACGTCCATGCCGCCGACCTTGCCGACCGCGGCGACGGCCGGGCCGACCGTGCCCTTGGAGTAGCGGACCACGGTCGGGGCGTCCTTGACCTGGACGGCCTCGCGCAGCTGGGCGCGCAGCTGGTCGGCGTCGCGCGGGGCGGCCAGCCGCAGGGTCGGGACGACCTGCAGGATCGACATGTCCCACATGCCGTTGTGCGAGGCGCCGTCGGTGCCGGTGACGCCGGCCCGGTCCAGCACGAAGGTGACGCCCAGCTTGTGCAGGGCGACGTCCATCAGGACCTGGTCGAAGGCCCGGTTGAGGAAGGTCGCGTAGACCGCGAAGACCGGGTGCAGGCCGTTGGTGGCCAGGCCGGCCGCGCTGGTGACGGCGTGCTGCTCGGCGATGCCGACGTCGAAGATGCGGTCCGGGAAGGCCTCGGCGAACGGGGCCAGGCCGACCGGGTGGAGCATCGCGGCGGTGATGCCGACGATGTCCTCGCGCTCGTGGCCGAGCGCGACCATCTCCTCGGCGAAGACGGACGTCCAGTCCTTGCCCGCGCTCTTGATCGGCAGGCCGGTCTCCGGGTGGATCACGCCGACCGCGTGGAAGCGGTCCTCGTCGTTGTTCTCGGCGGCGTGGTAGCCGCGGCCCTTCTCGGTGAGGCAGTGCACGATCACCGGGCCGCCGAAGCCGCGCGCCTTGGTCAGCGCGGACTCCAGGGCGGTGAGGTCGTGGCCGTCGATCGGACCGATGTACTTGAGGCCGAGGTCCTCGAACATGCCCTGCGGGGCGATGAAGTCCTTGAGGCCCTTCTTGGCGCCGTGCAGCGTCTCGAACAGCTGCTGGCCGACGACCGGGGTGCGCTGCAGCGCGTCCTTGCCCCAGGACAGGAAGCGCTCGTAGCCCTGGGTGGTGCGCAGGGTGGCGAGGTGGTTGGCCAGGCCGCCGATGGTCGGCGAGTAGGAGCGCTCGTTGTCGTTGACGACGATGACGACCGGGCGGTCCTTGGCGTCGGCGATGTTGTTGAGCGCCTCCCAGGCCATGCCGCCGGTGAGCGCGCCGTCGCCGATCACGGCGACGACCGGGTCGTTCTTGCCCAGCAGCTGGTTGGCCTTGGCCAGGCCGTCGGCGTACGAGAGCACGGTGGAGGCGTGCGAGTTCTCGATCACGTCGTGCTCGGACTCGGCGCGGGAGGGGTAGCCGGACAGGCCGCCCTTCATCCGCAGCTGCGAGAAGTCCTGGCGGCCGGTGAGCAGCTTGTGGACGTAGCTCTGGTGACCGGTGTCGAAGAGGATGCGGTCGCGCGGGGAGTCGAAGACCCGGTGCAGGGCCATGGTGAGCTCCACCACGCCGAGGTTGGGGCCGAGGTGGCCGCCCGTCTTGGAGACCTCCGTCACCAGGAAGGTCCGGATCTCCTGGGCCAGTGCGGCCAGCTGTCCGGGCGTGAGCCGGTCGAGATCGCGCGGTCCCCGAATGCGGGTCAGCAGGGCCACCCGTTCCTCCTCGTTCAGTGTTCGCGGACCGCGGGCGGTCCGACGGGCGTCGCTGCCCGGTCCGGCGTCAGGCCGGCGGTCGCGGCCGGTACCGACCGGTCGAGTCTAATGTCCGCCTGCCGGACACCGAGCGGCGCGCCCGGTGCCACCGTTCGGTTACCGCCATTCCGGGAGGTCGGCCGGGGGATGAGGGTCACACCGGGTTGACGCACTGGCGTTCGACCGGCCGTGTGCCGGTGGGAGTCGTGCCGTGGCCGGCGCCGGCGCGGCCCCGGTGGCGTCAGGCGCGGCCCAGTGCCCCGGACTCGCCCATCTCGCTCATCACCAGCGCCAGCGCGCCGAGCACCTCGGCCCGGCCGCCGAGGGTGCCGGGGACCACCGAGAGCTGCCGGGCTGCGCTGGGGATGGCGTAGCGGGCCACCGAGTCGCGGATGGGGGCGAGCACCAGCTCACCGGCCTCGGCGAGGTCCCCGCCGAGGATCACCCGGCGCGGGTTGAGCAGGTTGCACAGGGTCGCGACGCCGGTGCCGATCTGCCGGCCGGCGTCGGCGATCACCCGGCGGCAGCCGAGGTCGCCCTGGTGGGCCAGCTCGACCACCCGGGGCAGCGTGAGGTCCGGGCCGAGGGTGGAGATGAGCAGGGAGAGCAGGTAGCGGGAGCCCACGAAGGTCTCCAGGCATCCGCGGTTGCCGCAGCGGCAGACCGGCCCGGCCTCGTCCAGGGTGATGTGCCCGATCTCACCCGCCGTACCGCCCGGGCCGCGGTAGATCTGGCCGTTGATCACCAGGCCGGCGCCCACACCGCTGGCGACCTTGATGTACGCGAGGTCGCTCAGCCCGCGGCCGGCGCCCCAGACCAGCTCGCCGAGCGCGCCGAGGTTGGCGTCGTTGTCCACGTGCACCGGCATGCCGAGCCGTTCCCCGAGCTCCCGGCCCGGGGCGATGCCCGTCCAGCCGGGCAGGATCGCGGTGGAGCCGAGCGCGCCGGTCTCCACGTCGATCGGGCCGGGCACGCCGAGGCCGACGCCGATCACCTTGTCCGACCGGAAGCCGGCCTGTGCCAGCAGCCGGTCGACCATCGCCTCGGCGCGGTCGAAACCCTGCTGGGCGGAGACGTCCACGTCGATCGGCGCGCTCTCCTCGGCCAGCACCCGGTGGGCCAGGTTGCCGACCGCGACCCGCAGGTGGGTGTGGCCGAAGTCGATGCCGACCACGATGCCGGCGTCCCCGCTGAGCGAGACGCTGCGGGCGCGGCGGCCGCCGGAGGAGGTGTCGGCGACCACGACGGTGCCGCTCTCCTTCAGTTCCCGCACGATGTTGGACACGGTGGCCGCGGAGAGGCCGGTGCCGCGGGCGATCTCGGCCTGGGTCAGCGAACCGGCCATCCGCACCGCGCGCAGCACCCGCTCCAGGTTCGCCCGGTGCAGGGACGACTGCGAGCCCGGTGTGTCCGTCGACATGATCCACCCTCCCAGGGCGGGGAACCCTCCGCCGGGCGTCCCCTTCAACTCCTGAAGGGTACGGCCCGGGGGCCCGGGCGGGGGCGTTGAGCGGGACGGCCGGGTGGCGGTGGAACCGGGCGGGCGGGGCCGGGCGGTCGGGGCGGGGCGGTCGGGGCGGTCGGGGCGGGGCGGCAGCGGCCCCGGCGGCGGGAGCGGGTGGGGCGGCGCACGGCGGGGCCCGGGGTCACGTCACGGTGTCGGCGATGGCGGCGGGGTGATCGGCGGGTGAAGGTGTTGCACGGCCGGGACCTGCGGGGGCGGGGTTCGGCGGTCCTGGCCGCGGCCGAAAACCACGCACCACTAGCATGGTCCCCATTCTCACCCGTCCCACCGGCACCGAGGACGGTACCGGCAGGGGGGCGCTACCAAACATGACGGGGAATCAGATGGCAGGGGATCACCCTAGGCCGGGGGCAGGCGAAACGCCGGGCAACGGTCCGCAGGACAACCGGGGCGTCTCGTTCGGACGTCCGCCGGGCGGCGCTGTGGATCCGGCCGCCGTCGCGGACCAGATGACACAGCTCGACCGGTCGGCCGTCCCGGGGGCCGCCCCCGTAGGACCGCCGCCCGCGCAGCCGCCCGTGCCGCCACCGGCCCAGCCGCCGGCACCGCCTGCCCAGCCGCCCGCCCAACCGCCCGTCGGCGCCGCCGAGTACGCCGCGTACGCGCCGACCGCAGCCGGCTTCCCCAGCCAGGCCCCGCCGCCCCCGGTCGGCGCACCGGTCGGCCCGTACGACCCGGTGCCCGGTGCCCCGTACGGCCCGGACGGCGGGCCGGGCTACGCCCCCGGCGGCTACAACTACCCGCCGCAGCAGCCCGGGTACAGCTACCCCGGCGTTCCCACCACGCCCAAGCGCAACCCCGTCATGCTCTGGGGCGGGATCATCGGCGGTGTGCTGGCGATCGCGATCGTGGTCGCCCTGGTCGTCCTGCTCAAGGACCCCTCCCCCGCCCCCACGCCGTCCCCGGGCCCGGTCACCAGCGGCGGCACCAGCGACGGCCCGAGCAACGACCCCGCCCCCGGCCCCGCCGCCAAGGGCGCCACCTTCAACGTCGCCTGGAGCGCCCCCAAGGGCGCCAACACCGACGCCTCGAACCAGATGCTCGGCGTCTGGGGCACCGACAAGTTCGCCATCCGGGCCGACAGCAACGGCATCAAGGCCTACAACCTGGCGGACGGCAAGGAGGCCTGGACCATCCCCGTCCCGGCCGGCAGCAAGGAGCTGTGCACCGCCTCGTACGCGGCCAACTCCAAGGGTGTCGCCGCCGTCTCCTTCAACACCGGTGACAGCGACTGCTCCACCGTCGGCGCCGTCGACCTCACCCAGGGCAAGCTGCTCTGGAGCGTCAAGGTCTCGGCCGACCGGCTGTCCTCGCCGACCCTGAGCGTCACCGAGAACGTCGTCGCCATCGGCGGCAACACGGTCGGCGCGCTGAACATCGCCACCGGCCAGCCGGCCTGGCAGTACCAGCCGCGCGACAAGGACTGCAGCGTGCGCGGCCGCGCCGCCGGGGCCCAGATCGCCGTCAGCGACCGCTGCTACGGCGGCAGCGGCCCGAAGTCCCAGCTGGTCATCGTCAACGCCGAGACGGGCAAGGCGGCCAGCACGCCGATCACCCTGACCGGCACCATCGAGCAGGTCGACCAGGTCGTCCAGGACAAGCCGCTCGTCCTGCTGATGTCCAGCGGCCCGCAGGGCGACTACATCCTGCCGTTCGACAAGGACGACAAGCCGGGCAGCCAGATGTCCGTCAAGGAGCCCGGATCGGACAGCCTGCGCCTGTCCGGCCAGGGCGACGCCCTCAGCCGCAACGTGGTCAGCGGTTCCACCCTGTACGTCCAGGTCAGCGGCACCAAGCCGGGCATCAACGCCTACGACCTGAACACCGGCAAGCGCCTGTGGGCGGCCACCACCTCCTCGGCCACCAACGACATGCGCCTGGTCTCCGGCACCGACAAGGACGGCAAGGTCCGCGCCGTCGTCGAGCAGGGCTACGACAAGCCGGCCCGCCTGGTGACGCTCTCGCCGGCCGACGGCTCGATGACCGACATCGGCACCATCGCGATGTCGAACGGCCTGGACATCGGCAGCAGCACCTCCGAGTACGTCATCTCGGACGACGGCGCCGCGGTGTACGCCTTCCGTCGCTACAGCTCCACGGACGGTCCGCTGACCAAGTGGAAGAAGTGACGACCGGGGCATGACCCCCCGCCGCGGCCGGATCGGGCCGCGGCGGCACACCGGCCGTACCGGAACGGGCGGGGCGGGAACGGGCGAACGGCCCGTTCCCGCCCCGCCCGTGAATTTCCGGCGGGTCGGCCCGTCGGACGTGCGAGGATTCGGAGCATCAGCCTGACAAAGGAGTGCAGCGAGTGCCCGGCACAAACCTGACCCGCGAGGAGGCCCGCACCCGGGCCGATCTTCTCCGGGTGGACGCGTACGACATCGAGCTCGACCTGGGCTCGGCCCGCGAGGGCGGTACCTTCCGGTCCACCACCGTCGTCCGGTTCACCGCCACCACGCCCGGCGCGGACACCTTCATCGACCTCGTCGCGCCGAGCGTCGAGGAGATCACCCTCAACGGCGCGTCGCTCGACCCGGCGAGCTTCGCCGACAGCCGCATCCCGCTGCCGGGCCTGGCCGCCGAGAACGAGCTGCGGATCGTCGCCGACTGCGCGTACACCAACACCGGTGAGGGCCTGCACCGGTTCGTCGACCCGGTCGACGGCGAGACCTACCTGTACACCCAGTTCGAGGTGCCGGACGCCCGCCGGGTCTTCGCCACCTTCGAACAGCCCGACCTGAAGGCCGCGTTCACGTTCACCGTGACCGCCCCCACCGGCTGGGTCGTGGTCTCCAACTCGCCGACCCCCGAGCCGGCCGCGACCGGCGACGGCTCCACGCAGGTCTGGAAGTTCGAGCCCACCGGCCGGATCTCCAGCTACATCACCGCGCTGATCGCCGGCCCGTACGTCGGCGTCTTCGACAGCTACGAGAAGGGTGAGCAGAAGGTGCCGCTGGGCGTCTACTGCCGGCCCTCGCTGCGCGAGTTCCTGGACCCGGAGGCCGTCTTCGCGGTCACCAAGCAGGGCTTCGACTACTTCCAGGAGAAGTTCGACTTCCCGTACCCGTTCGCCAAGTACGACCAGCTGTTCGTCCCGGAGTTCAACGCCGGCGCGATGGAGAACGCGGGCGCCGTCACCCTGCGCGACCAGTACGTGTTCCGCTCCAAGGTCACCGACGCCGCCTACGAGGCCCGCGCCGCGACGATCCTGCACGAGCTCGCCCACATGTGGTTCGGCGACCTCGTCACCATGGAGTGGTGGAACGACCTCTGGCTGAACGAGTCCTTCGCCACCTTCGCCGAGGCCGTCTGCCAGGCCGAGGCCCCCGGCTCCAAGTGGCCGCACTCCTGGACCACCTTCGCCAACCAGATGAAGACCTGGGCGTACCGGCAGGACCAGCTGCCGTCCACCCACCCGATCATGGCCGACATCAACGACCTGGAGGACGTCCAGGTCAACTTCGACGGCATCACCTACGCCAAGGGCGCCTCGGTGCTCAAGCAGCTGGTGGCCTACGTCGGCCAGGACGCCTTCTTCCAGGGCGTGCAGGCCTACTTCAAGCGTCACGCCTGGGGCAACACCCGGCTCAGCGACCTGCTCGGCGCCCTGGAGGAGGCCAGCGGCCGCGACCTCAAGGCCTGGTCCAAGTCCTGGCTGGAGACCGCCGGCATCAACGTGCTGCGGCCCGCGATCACGCTCAACACCGACGGCGAGATCGAGTCCTTCGCCGTGCTGCAGGACGCCCCCGCGCTGCCCGCCGGCGCCAAGGGCGAGGCCGTGCTGCGGCCGCACCGCATCGCGATCGGCCTGTACGAGCTCGACGGCGACACCCTGGTGCGCACCGACCGGATCGAGCTGGACGTCGACGGCCCGCGCACCGAGGTGCCGGAGCTGGTCGGACGTCACCGCCCGGCCGTCGTGCTGCTGAACGACGACGACCTCTCGTACGCCAAGATCCGGCTCGACGAGGACTCGCTGGCCGTCGTCACCGAGAACCTCGGCGGCTTCACCGACTCGCTGCCCCGCGCGCTCTGCTGGGCCTCCGCCTGGGACATGACCCGCGACGGCGAACTCGCCGCCCGCGACTACCTGTCGCTCGCGCTGTCCGGCATCGGCCGGGAGTCCGACATCGGCGTGGTGCAGTCCGTGCAGCGCCAGGTCAAGCTCGCCCTCGACGCGTACGCCGACCCGGACTGGCGCGAGGAGGGCCTCGCCCGCTGGGCCGCCGCCGCCGAGGAGCACCTGCGCGCCGCCGAGCCGGGCAGCGACCACCAGCTGGCCTGGGCCCGCACCCTCGCCTCGGTCGCCCGGACCGACGGTCAGCTCGGGCTGCTCGCCGGGCTGCTGGACGGCTCGGTCGAGGTCAAGGGCCTCGCGGTGGACACCGAGCTGCGCTGGACGCTGCTCACCCGCCTCGCGGCCACGGGTCGGGCGGACGAGGCCGCGATCGCGGCCGAGCTGGAGCGGGACAACACCGCGGCCGGCCAGGAGCACGCGGCCACCTGCCGCGCCGCCCGGCCGACCGCCGAGGCCAAGGCGGAGGCCTGGGCCTCGGTGGTGGAGTCCGACCAGCTGACCAACTACGTCCAGGAGGCCGTCATCGCCGGCTTCCAGCAGTCCGACCAGCGCGAGCTGCTCGCGCCGTACGCGGCGAAGTACTTCGCGGCGGTCAAGGGAATCTGGGAGACCCGCAGCCACGAGATCTCGCAGCAGATCATCATCGGGCTGTACCCGGGGCTGGAGGTCACGCAGGCGACGCTGGACGCGACGGACGCCTGGCTGGCCTCGGCCGAGCCGGCGCCGGCGCTGCGGCGGCAGGTCGTCGAGTCGCGGGCCGGGGTCGAGCGCGCGCTCAAGGCGCAGGCGGCCGACCGTGCGGCGGGCGGGCGCTGAGACGCGCTCGTCGGACGCCCTCGCAGGGGGCCCTCGCAGGGGGCGCTGAAACCGCGAAGGGGCGCCGGACGATCGTCCGGCGCCCCTTCGGGGTTCGTGCGGGATCGGGTCCTGACGGACGCCGTGCGTGCCCGGACGGACCGGGCACGCGATGGTCAGTTCTTCTTGCCCTTGCCCCACGGGATGCCGGCCAGGGCGGCGATGACCACGAAGAGGAAGAGCGGGAGAAACACGAACAGGCCGAGGGTCTGGCCGATGCTCAGGCCGGAACCGGGGTCATCGCCGTCGTCCCTGGTGTAGGCCATGGCGGGCGACGACAGCAGCATCATCAGCGTGACCGTTGCGGAGACCGCGCCGGCTCGCAAAGCGTTCCTCTTGTCCACGTTTCCAACTTACCCGCCGCTTATGGGAGGGCGCGCGTCGGGGTCGGCCTGGTGGGTCGGCAGGCCCGCGCCGGCTTCAGCGGGGCGGGGTGCGGGGGCCGGGCGGGGCCAGCAGGTGGGCGAGCAGGCGGGCGGCCGGGGCGGTGGCGAGGCGGTCGAGGGTGACCGGATCGCCCGTGCCGTCGGCGACCGGGAGGCGCCAGTTCGGGTACTGGTCCCAGGTGCCCGGCAGGTTCTGCGGGCGCGGGTCCCCGACCAGGTCCGGCAGCCAGACCCCGACCAGCTCCGCCGGGGTCGCCTGCAGGAAGCGGTACAGCACCGGCATCGACAGCGGCTCACCCGGCGTGAGCAGTCCCCGCGCGGCCAGCTCGG
Source organism: Kitasatospora sp. NPDC086791 (assembly GCF_040685975.1). NCBI lineage: Bacteria > Bacillati > Actinomycetota > Actinomycetes > Kitasatosporales > Streptomycetaceae > Kitasatospora > Kitasatospora sp. NPDC086791. The sequence continues at coordinate 193,894 of NZ_JBFBOC010000010.1, forward strand.
CCCGCCAGTCCGCCAGCTCCTCGGCCGCCTCCTGCTGCTCCTCCCCCAGCGGACGGGCCAGCAGGCCCAGCCGGTGGCGCAGCTCGACGTGCTCGCCGGAGAGGCGGGCCGCGGTGCTCGGCAGGTCGTGGGTGGTGAGGGTGGCCAGGCAGCCCGGCCGCCAGCGGTCCGGGGCCAGGATGCCGCCGCCGGCCTGCCAGTCCCGCTCGAACCAGAGGACCGAGGTGCCGAGCACGCCGCGCGCCGCCAGCTCCTCCCGCACGCCGGGTTCGACCGTGCCGAGGTCCTCGCCGATCACCGCCGTCCCGGCCCGGTGCGCCTCCAGGGCCAGTACGCCGAGCATCGCCTCCGCGTCGTAGCGGACGTAGGCGCCTTCGGTCGGCGGGTGGCCGGCCGGGACCCACCAGAGGCGGAAGAGGCCCATCACGTGGTCGATGCGCAGGGCGCCCGCGTGCCTCGTCGTCGCGCGCAGCAGCTCCGCGAACGGGGCGTAGCCGGCCTCGGCGAGGGCGTCCGGGCGCCAGGGCGGCAGGCCCCAGTCCTGGCCGTGGGCGTTGAAGGCGTCCGGCGGGGCGCCGACCGAGATGCCGCCGGCCAGCACGTCCTGCAGCGCCCAGGCGTCGGCGCCGTCCGGGTGGACGCCGACCGCGAGGTCGTGGATCAGGCCGACCGCCATGCCGGCCTCCCGGGCGGCCCGCTGGGCGTCGGCGAGCTGCTGGTCGATCTGCCAGGCCAGCCAGCGGTGGAACTCGACCCGCTCCTGGAGTTCCTTCTCCGCCTGCTCGACCTGTGGGCCGTCCGGGTGACGCAGGCCCTTCGGCCAGTGGTGCCAGTCGGCGCCGTACACCTCGGCCAGGGCGCCCCACAGCGCGTGCCGGTCCAGCCACTCGCCCTCGCGGCGCCGGAACCCCTCGTACGCGGCCTGCCGGCCCGGCCCCCGCGGCACCTCGTGCAACAGCTCCAGTGCCTCGCGCTTCAGCGCCCAGACGGCGTCGCGGTCGATCAGACCGTCGTGGCCGAGGACCTCGTCGCGGAGCCGGGCGGCCCGCAGGGCGAGGTCGTCAGCCCTTCGCCGTTGCTCCGCGGTCAGGTATGCGTACTCGGGGACGGCCTCGATCCGCAGGTGCACCGGGTCGGCGAAGCGGCGGGAGGAGGGGCGGTAGGGGGACGGGTCGGAGGGGGTGCCGGGCAGGCCCTGGTGCAGCGGGTTGATCTGCACGAAGCCCGCGCCGAGACCGGCCCCCGCCCACTGGGCCAGCTCGGCGAGGTCGCCGAGGTCGCCCATGCCCCAGGAGCGGTCGGACAGGACGGAATAGAGCTGGGCGAGGAACCCCCAACTGCGGCCGGGGAGTTGGGGCAGTCGCTCGGGGGCGACGATCAGCGGTGCCCGGGCGCTTCCCTCGGCGGTCTCCGCCGTGAGGGTGTGCCGCCCGAGCGGCAGGTCGGCCGGCAGCCAGTGCGAGTGACCGCGCGGCAGCTCCCAACTCCCGCCGCCCTCCAGCTCCACCCGCAACCGGGCGTCCGCCGGCACGTCCAACGCGGTGCGCCGCCCCTGCCGCACCACCACGCACGGCGGCAGCAACCGGGCACGCTGCTCGGCCCGCTGACGCTCCAACGCCTCCCGCGCCTCCTCCGGCGTCCCGGCCGCCACCCCCAGCGCCGCCAGCACCGCGACCAGCGTCCGCGCCCCCACCCCCTGCCCACCCGCCCCCGGGTACCGGGCCTCCACCCCGTACGCCTGCGCCAGCGCCACCAGTTCGGCGGGCGGCGGCGGGGCATCCTGCGCCGGCACCTGCCCGGCTCCGTCACTGTCGTGGTAAGCGGCCACTCGCGGCTCCTGCGATGTCTCGGCAACGCCCGGTCAGGACTCCCCAAGTCCTACCCGGGTAACCACCCGGCCACGCTGCGCGACACGGCGGCGACGGGCGTCTCAGTTTGGCCGGCGCAGCGGGATCGGCTGGTTGTCGCTGACGGAACGCAGGCCGACGAAGCCGGTCGGAGACAGGAGCGCGGCACGGTCCTCCCGACAGGAGGAGTCCACCACGATCCGTTCGAAGAATTCGTACGCCCACTCGTCACGGCTATCCGCAGCGCCCCCGTCGCCGCTGACAATGCCTCTCAGCAGCCATCCAGGACCCTCGGAGCCCTCCTTCGCGCTCATTTCACCCGACCGACTTCTTACCGGCACCTCGCACCTGAGCTCCACCCCCGCCCGGCCCGCCCAGGCATGCCGCCGAGCTGCTGCAGGTTCTCCGCGAAGCGCCCCCGAGCTCTTGCCCAGGAGTCCGACAGGGTGGCATGGAAGGCTTACAGTTGCAGGCCCGTCCGGCCTCGAGTGATGACAGCCTCCAGCGGAACGCCGGAGGCCGCGCCGGAGAGATCGACCCTGAGGCCCAGCTCCCGAGGGATCCTGAGCCCACCGAGATCGATAAGGTCCGAGCCCCGCCAACCCTGCTCGCTCACATCCCAAGGCCCGGTGTCGACACCCCGCACTGTCATATGGAATGGGTCTTCTGCTCGGAGGAACTCGTCCGCGAACTCCTCCGCGGTGATCAGAATATCGGTGACATCGCCATCATCCAGAGCCTCATCGTTCACAAATGTCACCAGCAGAGCCAAGAAGTGCCGCAACGTGACCAATCCACTGTCGCGCACTGCCTGAACGGCAGACAGATCTCCGGCCAAGGCGGCAATCAGCTTCTCGATCTCATCCCTGCCGATCCCCTGCGCGAGCAGCACCGGCGACTCGACCGGACCAGCGCCCCTCTCCTGTCGCGCCTTGAAAAGCACCCTCGTCGCGATCAGCAGAAGCAGGCCCGGCGTGACTCGTGTCGGATGGTCCTCCCAATCAGCCTCAACCGAACTCTCCTCAGCGAGGAGCCCATCCCTACGGAACTCCTCAAGGATCCTCAGTGCCGAATAGCTCGCTTCACCCACGTCGCCCCTCAAATGATTGACAAGCCCGCACTACCGGAGACCGCCCCTGCGACCAGCACCTCGGCGACACCGCCAGAAGCGTCTCCGCGATCGAAGACTTTCGCCACCTGCCTGGCGCTGCTGACACTCCTCTGCACAGTCGATGCCCAAGTTCTTACCCCTTTTGCAACCTCTTCAAGGGCCTCGCGCTTCAGCGCCCAGACGGCGTCGCGGTCGATCAGGCCGTCGTGGCCGAGGACCCCGTCCCGGAGCCGGGCGACCCGCAGGGCCTACTCCTCGGCCCGCGCCCGCTGCTCCGCATCCAGGTGCGCGCACTCGGGGACGGCCTCGATCCACAGGTGCGCCGGGTTGATCTGCACGAAGCCCGCACCGAGACCGGCCCCCGCCCACTGGGCCAGCTCGGCGAGGTCGCCGAGGTCGCCCATGCCCCAGGACGCGGACGCCTCCCGCACCTTCTCTGGCGCCCCCGCTGGCCCCGCACCGCCGCCAGCACCGCAACCAGCGTCCGCACCCCACCGCCACTGTCGTGGCAAGCGTCCACTCGCGGCTCCTGCGACATCCCGGCGATGCCCGGCGACGACTTCCCAAGGCCCGCCCAGGTAACCGCCCGGCCGCGCTGCGCGACGCGGCGGCGTCCATCCGGTCAGCAGCACTCGACGCCGACTCGCGTTCGCGACGACGCCGCGATCGGCGCTCGACCATCCGCGTTGGACGCAGGAATGAAACGGTGAGCGGCCCCACCCGAAAACAGGTGGGGCCGCTCACCGTGACGAAGGATTGACCAGATCTCAGATCACACTACCCGGAAGACCCCGCAGCCGCTCATTAGCGGACTGCAGCCGAGAAAACAAAGAATCCCGGCTCTCCTGGATGGCTTCCCTGACGTCTTCCGAACGTCCACCACTCTCAATGGCCGCCCGAAAATCCTCCCAGCCCTCGTAGACGATTCGAGTCGCTTCCCGGAGGACGCCCCCAAAGCGCGCCTGGCGATCGAAGTTCATGGGGGCTTCCATCGGCCTCAAGTGACAGCGAGACGCCTCTGCAATAAATTCCCCCAAGAGTGCCTTTATTTCATGATCAAGGAGTTCGCAGGAGAGCATTTGAATAGCCAGATTTGTCGGAACTTGACGAACCGGGCCTCGCAGTGAGTCCGGAACGATCCACCTACCCTCCTCCGAGGATTCACCTTCGCCCACTTTCATCCACATCCTCCTTTCGGGTCATCCATGCCTTGCCATCAACCAGCGCTGCGCCTCGTCATTATCCAACGGAATTCCATGCAGACCGCCAGCCTGCAAGACCTGGGCACAGTAGGTCACGCAACCCTGATCCGGCATCGAGTACGGCGGCCAACGCCTCTCACTAGTTTTAAAGAGAGCATTTTCAATGAACATCCTGGCCCGACCCTCATGGGGCAGGCTGATGCGCAAGTTCAAGGTGAGGGACGGAAGGTCTCGGGGGTCAAACGTCTCGACACCATTATCACTTCGGCTCATAGCACCAAACTGGTGAGTACTTAACTCTCCTTCTGCATCACGAATCGTGATCAGAGCATGCTGCCTGCCATCCGGATAGTTTGCGAGATGGACAGTGGCTTCGTCGCCGCAATTGTGAACGAGGACCGGCGTGGCGCCTGCGAGCACATAGTACGTGTGGAGCAGGTTGACGGTGAGGTTGTGAGTGGTAACTGCGTAGGGGTAGTTGCGGACGGTCTGGATGGTGAGGGTGGTGCCGTCGGGCTGGCGGAGGTGTTCGCCCGGGGTGAGTTCGCCGGCGTCGACCCACTGCCGGCGGGTCTCGCTCCAGTAGGGGTGGTGGTGGGTGGAGGTGATCTTCGCCTGGTCGGCGGCCGGCGGGCCTCGGGGGCCGGCGTCGTCGGTGAGGGTGAGGTCGGTGAAGTCCTTGTCGTCGGGGGTGGTGATGGTGGCGGTGACCGGCTCGGGGTGGGTCTCGCCGGTTTGAGGGTCGGTCGCCATGACGACGTCGCCCTCGTGGATGTCCTCGATGGACTTGAGCGTGCCGTCTCCCATCAGGACCTTGGTCCCGGACGGGAAGCTGTTCGGTCGGCCTATCAGGCAACTTTCGCCAACCGAATCGTCAGCTTCCTTGGCTACGGCCTTGGGCTCTGTTCCGGCCGCATCGGGTGCTGATTCTCTTGCGGCTTTTTCCTCTGCCGCCTTGGCTGCTGCCTTTTCGGCCGCGCGGGCCTCGCCTGCGGCTGTCGTTGCAGCGACCAGGGTGGCTTCGGCTTCCTTGGCTGCGCGTTCGCCGCTCCGGATGGCGGTGTAGATCTTGTCGATCTCTTTGTAGATCTTGAGGGCCTCGACACCGGCCTTGAGAACCTTGGCGACCTTCCCCCACGGCACCACGTTCAGCGCTGTGCTGATGCAGCTCATCACGTCGCCCTTGGTGAAGCAGTCACGGGCGTCGTTGTAGCCGATCAGATCGCCGACGACGTCGACGACCTTGTTCACGAGTTCGTCGCGCTTGCGCTTGTTCACGCGGACGATGTGGTCGGCCTCATCCACGGCCTGCCTGGCCTTCTGCACGTCGGCCGTGGGCTTCTCCACGACGTCGACCTGGGTCGTTTCGCCGTGGGAGTCCGTGTGCCAGCCGGCGCACTCGGAGGCCTGGTCACAGTCCAGGCGCAGGCCGTTGGCGTCGGACTTGTTGATGGGGCTGTTGTTGGCGTACGCGTAGGCGTTCCACTGCTGCGGGTCGCCCGGGTCGGTGATGGGGTCGGGACTGATGAAGCGGCCCGTCCTGGGGTCGTACTCGCGGGCGCCGAGGAGGGTGAAGCCGGTGGCCTTCTCCTTGGTGCCGCCGACGAAGCCCTTGTCTCCGGCCCAGACGCCCGCCTCGGGCTGGGTGCCGCGCTCGTTGCCGAACGGGTCGGTGGGGCGGCGAACGTGGGCGAGGGTCTCCGAGTCGAACTGGACACCGTTGGTGCCGTGCGGGTCCGCGCCCTGGTAGGCGAACGTGGAGGTGCCGCTGGTGGTGGTGCGGGTGATGGAGAGGCCGTCGGGAGCCGCGTAGGAACGGACGTTGGTGACGACCTTGGTGGTGGTGTCCAGGGTGAGCTGGTCGGCGCCCAGGTTGAGAGTGACCTTGCCGGGGTCACGGCGGATCAGCTGGTTGCCGGACACGTCGTACAGGTAGCTGGTCGCACCGCTCTGGCTGGTGCCGGTGATCTGGTCGAGTTTGCCCTGGGCGTTCCAGGTCAGCGTCCTGGTACCCGGGGTGTCGGTGATGGAGGTGGTGTTGCCCGCGGCGTCATAGGTGTACGAGGTCACCGCAGTACCGGCCGGGCCGGTCCGGGTGGACTTCATCAGCGCGTGCGGACCGCCGGTGCCGCCGCCCGTCTTCGGGTCGGTGGACGGGGTGTTGGGGCCGGTGCCGAAGGTCTGGGTGGTGGTGACGTCCTTGCCGGCGTCGCCGTTGACGTCCTTCTGGACCAGCTTGGTGCGGTTGCCGATGAGGTCGTACTCGTACTGCTGCCAGTAGGGGGCCGGTCCGCCGACGCTCGGCTTGCCGGCGTCCACCGACGGTCCGTCGGTGTTGGCGCAGGCGCCGACACCCGGGACGCTGGGCTGGGGCCTGGTGGTCTGGGTGCCGGTGTCGGTCCAGGCCTGGGTCAGCCGGCCGAGGTAGTCGTGGGTGAAGCACTGCAGATCGGCGCTCTCGCCGTCCTGCGCGTTGCGGGCCGAGGTGACCTGGCCGAGCGGGTTGTAGGTGTAGTCGACCGAGTCGACGTGGGCGGTCTCGGCGGTCTGCTTGTCCAGGGTCGAACGGGTGACCCGCCCGGTGGCGTCGTCGATGTCCAGCGTGGCGACCACCTGGGCACCTGCGCCACCCACGGTGGTGCGGTACGGACGGCCGTACGGGTCGTAACGGACGTCGGCCACGTAGGTTGTCGACGGGTCAAACCCGAAGACGCTGCTCAGGCCGACGAACTGGCCAACGATATCGGTGGCGAAGCTCAGCTTCTCCCGACCCATGCCGGCCACCGCGGGCATCGTCGTACTGTCGAGGCGGCCTGCGGCGTCGTAGACGTTGTCGGTCTGGTAGACGCCGGCGAGTTGCCCCTCGACAGCCGGAATGGTCGTCTTCGCACCGGTCTCGCGGTACCCGATGTCGTAGCCGGTGACCTCCGACGTGTACGCGGCCCCGCTCGCACCGCCGACGTAGCGGGTCGAGGAGGTCGGCTTGCCCTTGGCGAGGGTGTCGAAGGTCCACGCGGCGACCTGCTTGGCCGGGTCGACCGCCGTGCCCTCATAGGCCGCGACGGTGCGGCCGAGCAGGTCGGTGACCGTGGTGGCGCTCTTGCCCCGCGAGTCAGTGGCGGTGACGAGATTCTTGCTGTCGTCGTACGCCGTCGTTCCCGTGCCCGAGTCCGGGTCGGTGGACCTCACCGGCCGGCCCAGCAAGTCGTACTCGTACGTCCACTGGTTGCCGGCCGCGTCCTTGCGCCAGACCTCCTTGCCGTCCGGCGCGTAGCCGTAGGTGGTCTCGTCGTACGCGCCGGTCGGGGTGTTGCCCTTGTACTGGCGCAGGGCGACGGTGTTACCGCGGGCGTCGGTGATGGTCGCGGAGGCGTAGCCACCGGCCGGCGGGGTGGTGCGGACCTCGTCGGCGCCGACGAAGTCGGTGTGGGTGCGCCACTGCTCGACGCCGTAGGACTGGAAGATCGAGTCGGTGGTCCGGCCCATGCCGTCGAACTTCTGGACGGTCTGGGAGGGGATCTTGCCGTCCGGTTCGACACCGCCGTTGGGCAGGAAGAGCTGGCCGCTCGGCTGCGCCTGGTCGTTGTAGTAGGCCGCGCTGGTCTTGGTCTGCCAGCCGTGCGAGTCGAACAGCGCGTCGGTGATCATGCGGCCGGTGGCACCCGAGGGCGTGCTGGCCTGCGTCTGCCGGACCCGGCCGAGGCCGTCGTAGATGGTGTAGCTGGAGGTGTAGGTCTTCAGATCGCCCATCAGCGCTTGGCTGAGTACCTGTGAGGGCGCGTTGGTGCCGTTGACCGCGTACGAGATCTTGCGGTTCGGGCGGTTCGGGTTCTTGCTCCGGTCGTTGTCCGGGCTCCAACTGGCCTGTGCGCGGCCGAGGGCGTCGAAGTCCTGCTCGCTGATCCGGCCGTTCTCGTCCTTGATCTTGAGCGGTGAGCCGCGGCCCACGTCCAGGGTGCTGACGGTCTGCCAGCCCATCGGGTTGGTGTGGGTGACCTGCGTGGGCAGTTGTCCGGTGGCCGGGGAGTACGCGGTCCTGGTCTCGGCGCCGGTCGGGTGGCCGGCGTCGGTGCGGGTCGGGTCGACAGTGCTGACGACGCGGCCGTAGGCGTCGAAGCTCACCCGGGCGGTGGTCCGGTAGACCGGCTTGCCCGCGGCGTCGTAGCGCTCCAGGGCCTCGGTGGAGGTCTGCTCGGACTTGGCGCCGGCCTGGCCGAGGGGCAGGCCGTCGAAGTACGAGCGGGTGTCGGCGACGGTGTTGTCCTTGGTCGCGGTCTGACCGCAGGCGCCCTTGAGAACCAGGGTGCGTGAGGCCAGCTGCGTGGTTGCGCCGCCGGGGCCGGCGGCGTACTCGAAGGAGGTGCAGAGCAGTTGCTCGGGGTGGGTCGGATCGCCGTTGTCGTAGACGGTCAGCGGACGGGCGAACGGTGTCGAGTCGTAGGAGGTGGAGCGCTCGCGGGTGCGCCAGCCGTCGGCCAGCTTGTCGCGGTTGGTCACCTTGAGGACGTTGACGGCCCGGGCGGTGATGGCCGGCATGCCGCCCGACTGGTTGCGGGTGGCCGTGACCGGGCCGATCCACGGGTCGGAGACCACGGTGGAGAGGACCTCGCCGTTCTCGCCGTTGTAGGTGGCGGAGTCCCGGATGAAGCCGACCAGGGCGTTCTCGTCCTTGATCGTGCCGCCGTGGACGTCGGTCACGGACACCTGGCGGGTGGTCCCGTTCTTGAGGACGTCACCGTCCATGCCGCGCAGGAACGTGGCGACCGACTTGGTGCGCGGCCCCTCGGCGTCGCTGCCGTTGCCGGTGAGGGTCGTGACCGTCGCGTACCCGCGGAACTGGTCCCAGGTGCGGTTCTTGGCGTCGGCCATCTCGGAGTCGTTGCGGTGCCAGGCCGCACCGCCGCCGTACACGTAGTCGGTGACGACCGCGGGCTGACCACCGGCGACCGAGTCCTCCTGGGTGACGGTCTGCACGATGATCTTGTTGAACCAGTCGTTCACCGGATCCGGCGCGCTCTGCCCGGGCAGGTACCACTTGACCGGCATGCAGGCCATGGTGTTGCCGTCCTCGGACGCCGGCATCTTCCCGCCGGCCTCGCGCGAACACTCGGCGGGCCGGTAGACCACGTCGATCAGACCGCCGGTCTCGGTGGTGATCTTCTGGATGCGCGGCCGGTTGAACGGCTCGACCGAGGCCGAGGTGCCGTCGATCGGTCCCTTGACGCGGTTGGCGATCTGCAGTGGCTGGAAGGACACCGCCGGCAGGGTGATCGGTGTGCGGTTGTTGCTGCCGGTGTGCTGGACCGACTCCAGCCAGAGCGACGGCGAGGTTCCGTCACCGGGGTCCGGGAAGGACTGGTTGAGGGCGAAGGAGTCGACCGAACGGTACGCGGCGCCGTCCCAGACCTCGGTGTCGATCTTCGTGAGGCGCTTGGTGGTCCAGAAGGTGGGCGAGTACACGGTGCAGTCACCGGTCGGGTCGCAGTTCTGGTCGACCGGGGTGTCCGGCCAGCGTTTGGCGTTGGCCTTGGTCCGCTGGGACGGGTCGCAGGTGAAGTCCTTGTCCGGCAGGCAGCGCTCGGCGGTGCGGAACCACACCTGGGCGGCCGGGTTGGCCTTGCCCTTGGCGGCGATCTGGTCGGGCAGGCGCTGTCCGTAACCCACCCAGGTCGGGTAGGCGGCGCGCTGGTACCGGGTCCGGGGGCCCTTGCCGTTGTTCTGGCCACCGCCCTGGACGTAGTAGTTCTGCTCCTGCTCGTACCGGTAGGTGATCAGGTTCTGGTGCGGGTCGACCACGTAGTCCAGCGACCACTGCCAGCCCATCTGGTTCCAGGAGCCGGTGGCCGGGGAACCGGTCTTCAGGCACGGGTCCTGACCGCCGGGCCAGTAGACCGGCAGGGTGGCGACCGAGTTGCTGGCCTGGTCGGTGCCGTCGCCACCGGGCAGGTGGTTGGCGCCGAAGTAGTACTGGGTGCCGTCGACGGTGGTGATCCGCCAGGCCTCGCCGTTCCAGGCGCCGTTGTTCTGACCGGTCAGCCGCTCGACCTTGGTGCCGTCCTCGCCCTGCAGGTGCCAGTCGCAGGACTCACCGTCCTTGACCAGCTGGCCCGCGTGGCCCGCGAGCGAGAGCTGGAGCAGATCACCGCCCCAGCACTGGTCGCCCGACTTGTCGATGCCGGCGTCCTTGCAGCCCTTGTAGCCGCGGACGATGGAGCCCGGCTGCCACGCCCAGCCCTCGCCGACCCAGGACGACTGGGCATTGGTGGAGGCCGTCCTGCCGTCCACCGCGGAGGAGTCGTAGCCGAGCGAGACGTCGGGCGCGGGGCCGGCCAGCGCGGAGGGCAGCTCGACGGTGTAGCCGTACGTGAAGTTGCCCGCGTTGGCACCGGCCTGCCAGGAGGCGGACGGGGTGATCGGGGAGGCGGTGAAGTCGCCGCTGCTGCCCTTGGCGTCCGCCTCCACGGCGAGCGCCACCGTGAGGGCGACTGCCGCCGGACCCTCGAAGGCGCCGGAGGTGGAGGACGTGGCAGCCCCGGCGGACGGCTGCGGGAGGTCGACCTCGGTCACCAGCCGACCGGTGGCCTCGTCTCGGTGGGACGGCATCGGGGTACGCGTCCTGCAGTCCTCGGCGCCCGGGGTCGTCAGCGCGCAACCGGGCAACTGGACGACCCTGGCCCGCGAGGCCCAGTCGGCCCCGGCGTTCTTCGCCCAGGCCTGGACGTCGATCCCGACCTGGATCCGGCCGGCCTGGGCGCCGCTACCGGTGTCGGTGAGGGCGACCAGTGCGCCGTTCACTCCGGCGGCCTTGGTCCGGCCCTGATCGGCCAGGTCGACCTGGATCGCCGGGGAGCCACCTTCGGCCGGGGCTGCCGGTGCGGTTCGGGAGGACTTCGCGCCGGAGCCCGGGGCGACCCAGACCGGCAGGGAGCCCGCCTGGACCGGCCGCGAGCGCGCAGCCGTCGGCGCCGCGTCGGATGCGGCCGGTGCCGAAGCCGCCTTGGCGTCGGCGCCGTCCAGGACCGCGGTGGCTCTACCGGACGGTGGACTGGCATCGGCCGGTGGCGACCACTTCTTTCCAGGGTCGGGCTGGTGACCGGCGGCCTTGCCGTTCGTGCCCTTCACCGGGCGGGTCTCCGGCACCGGTGTGTTCGGTGGGACCCAGACCTTCGGTGGATCGGCCGCGTGGGTGACCGCCTCGACCGAGGGGATCGTCACCACCGACATGCAGACGGCCAGGGCGGCCGCGACGGCCACTCTCAGGCAGCGCGGGCGCGTGAACACGCGGACGCGACGAAACAATTGATCCCCCCACAGATCACCGGAGCTCGAATCGGGCCGGCCTTGTCGGTCCGGACCTCCGGCACCCTAGGGGCATACGACCTATCCGGAACAGGAGGACTTCATGATCACGCAGTGTGAGGATGGTCACCCGGAGAGCAATGTGTGATCTCCCGCGACAACTCGGACACCCTGTCGACAAAACGCTTTGACAGCGAAGCAAGTGTGCGGGCAGCGTGCGGCTGACTTCCGCTCACCTCTCCTTCGACGACGGGGTATTCATGTCGAGGCCAAAACCTCCATCTCCTCCAACTCCCTCACGGAGCAAGAGAATTCGGACATTCGGCGCGGCTCTCCTCCCACTCGCCTGCACGGCCGTCCTCTCTCTCGGCGCCGGTCTGCTCGGGGTGCCCGGTGTCGCGGCGGCGGCATCCGCCGACCGCAACCACGGCCCGGCCGACACCTCCTGGCCCACGCCTCCGCCGCCTCCGGCCAAGGGGCAGTCCGATACCCGCACGGCGCAGATCGCGGCGATACGCACCGCACAGGCGAAGGCGAAGAGCGCCGGAAAGCCCGTCGTCGTCGATGCGTTGACCACGGGGAGCAGCCAGACCACCGCCAACCCGAACGGCACGCTGACCAGCGACTCCTCGCCCGTGGCGGAACGGGTCAAGAACGCCGACGGCACCTGGCGCGCCGTGGACGCGACCCTCCGTGCCAACGCCGACGGCACGGTCGCACCGGCCGCCGTCCCGTCCGCGCTCACGTTCTCGGGCGGGGGCAGCGGCCCGCTGGCCACCATGACGACGGCGGACGGCAAGAAGCTGTCGGTCAAGGCACCGTTCACCCTGCCGAAGCCCGAACTCACCGGTAGCAGCGCGCTCTACCGCTCCGTCCTGCCGGATGTCGACCTGGAGCTGAGCGCCACCTCCGCGGGCGGATGGCGGCAGGTGCTGATCGTCCGCACCGCGCAGGCGGCCGCCGATCCGAAGATCAAGAAGCTGCACCTCGACACCGCCACCGACGGGCTGATCGTCAAGGCGGACGCCAACGGCAACCTGACGGCCGAGGACGCCGCCGGCAAGGCCCGCTTCACCGCTCCGGCGCCGCTGATGTGGGACTCCACCACGGCGGGCGCCCCCGCTGCGGCGGCTCAGCCCGAGGCGGCCAAGTCCGCGGCAGCACCGGCGGCGGACGGCGGCACGACCGCGGTCGGATCCGACAGCAAAGCTCCCGGCCCCGGCGCCCGGACCGCACCCATCGCCACGACCGTCAGCGGCGGCGGCATCGACCTGGTGCCGGACGCCTCGGTCCTCGCGCAGGGCACCGGCCCCTGGTACCTCGACCCGGGCTGGAACCCCAGCGCCGACAACGGCACCCAGGCCTGGGCCCAGGTGCAGTCGGCCTACCCCGAGACCCCGGAGTACAACGGCACCCAGTACGGCCAGGACAAGCCGGGATCCGGCTACTGCGGCTACATCGACACCAACAACCGCTGTGTGAAGGAAGGCAAGGAGCGCGCTTACTTCCAGGTCGGCCTGAACACGGTGTTCTGGGACTCGGCCGTGCTGAGCGCCAAGCTCTACGCCACCGTCGCCGAGTCGTCCAGCCCCTCGACGCCCACACCGATGGGCCTCTACTCGACCGGTTCGGGCAACAACAACCCGATCAACCAGTGGACGCGCTGGAACGCCCAGCCCTGCCCGCAGCTCTCGAACTGCGCCAAGGTCGGCCTGAACCGGATCCAGGGGGCGGGCGGCAAGGAGTTCGACGTCCTCGCCCAGATGACCCAGGCGGCGAGCGAGCACTGGGGCGGGTGGACCTTCATGTTCGCCCCCGACGACGAGTCCAACAAGTACTACCACCAGCGGTTCGACAAGAGCCCGCACATCGTCGTCACCTATGACTTCGCACCCTCCATCGGCAGCCCCGCCACCAGTCCGACCCCCGGTTTCGCCCGTGACGCCGCGTACAGCCCGTGCCAGACCCCGGGGACCGGCAACCCGTGGGACAACCCTGGCTGGGTCGGGATCAACACCGACATCAACCTGAGCGTCGACACCTGGTCGCCGACCGGAGAGCAGCTCTGGACCACGTTCAAGATCTGGGACGACGACGACAACGGTTCCTCGAAGACCTCCGACACCAACTGGGCGGCGAGTTCCGGTCGCAGGAACGTGAGCGTCGGTTCGTTGATCGACGGACACCAGTACGGCTGGTACGCCGTCACCGAGGACGGCACGCTCCGCAGCGGGAACTCCCCGATGTGCTTCCTGCGCATCGACCGCACCCCGCCGACCGCCCGGATCACCTCGACGGACTTCCCCGAGTCGGGCACCCTCGGCGGGCACCCGAAGCTCGTCGGCCAGGAGGGCGTCTTCACCCTGACCGGCACCGATCCGGCCCCGGCCGGCGGCGGCCGCTCCTCCGGCCTGGCCTGCGCCCGGTGGACCACGGACCCCGTCCAGGCCGCGGCCACCGGATGGAACTGCACCGACGGCGGAAACGTCGTCAAGATGAACGGTGACGGCAGCTTCCAGCTGAACTACACGCCCTGGCACTGGGGGACCAACTTCCTCTACCTGCAGACCCAGGACAACGCCGGCAACATGTCGCAGCCGGTCGCGTACACCTACTTCGTGCCGGGCAACCCCGCCGCCGGCGACCCGGTCATGGGCGACATCGACGGCGACCGGAAGGGCGACGTCCTCCTGCCGGACGGCACCGGCTCCCTGCGCCTGGTGGGAGCGAACGCCGACCCGTACGCGGCTCCGAACACCAAGCCCGCCTCGGCGCCCGGAGCGGCGGGCAACCAGGACTGGAGCACCGTCCAGATCACCCACCGGGGTTCGTTCACCGATCGGAACGTGGATGACCTGGTCGCACATGCTCCCGGCGCCGCCGAGTTGTACCTCTACTCCAATGACGACATCGCCGCCCACCTGGACGGCCGGGCCTCGATCCCCCTGGCGAAGTCGAGCCGTTGCGGGCTTCCCGACGGGACTCCGATCACGTGTTCGGACTACGGGAACGGTGGCGACTGGTCCTCGGTGACCCAGATCGCCGCGTTCGGATCACCCACGGGCGACACTCCCCGGAAGCCGGGGACAACCACGGCCGGTCTGCCGCGGTCATCGCTGCTCTACGTCGAGAAGGGCCGGCTCTGGCTCGCGCTGTCCTCGAACGTCGGGAGGCTCGACGGAGCGAACATCCTGCTCTCACAGGACCAGGCCTGGGACTACTACGACCTGATCACCCCTGGCCCGACCAAGGGCACGAACATCCCCACCGTCTGGGGCCGGTCAAAGGGCGACGGCACCATCCACGCCTACCAGTTGCTCAAGGGCAGCACCCCGGGGGCCTTCGACGCATCCGGCTTCGCCGACCCCACCAAGGGCTGGCTGGCCAACGGCGTCGACGCCAAGCTGTACCCGAAGGTCGGCTCCAGCGGCGACGTGACCGGCGACGGCGTCCCGGACCTGTGGGCCGTCGACACCGACAACCAGCTGGTCGCCTGGGCCGGCGTCGGCACCAAGGCGCCCGACGTCACCAGCGGCCCGACGGTGACCGGCTTGGAGGCGAGCCCGGTCGCGCTCGGCAGCCTCGACCACCCGATCGGCAACTGGCTGGCCGCGCCCGACGGCGGCAACACCGTCGGCGACGGGCAGAAGCGCACCGGCGGTACGGCCTCGGGCGTCGGCTGGGTCGGGGACACCGTGGACGGCCGGGCCGTCACCGTGGGCGCCTTCAGCCCCGGCGCGGGCTCGAACGTGACCATGTCCGGTCCGGTGGTCGACACCCGCAAGAGCTTCACCGTCTCCACCTGGGCCAAGGCGGGCCAGGGCGGCGGCGTGGTCGCCAGCCAGGAGACCGTCCACGGCAGCAACTTCATGCTCTACACCGACGGCCCCGGGCAGAACTGGAACTTCGCCCTGGCGTACGGGGACGACGACAACTGGTCGTACGACTTCACCCGCGTGGCGAACGCCAGTGCGCAGACCCGTCCCGGTGTCTGGACTCGGCTGACCGCCTCCTACAACGCGAACACGGGCCTGATGGCGCTGTACGTCGACGGCGTCCTCGCCGGGACCGCCGTCCACCGGGCGAGCACCAGCCCGCCGCCCTCGGGGCCGTTCGAACTCGGCCGCTACCGGTACCAGTCCAAGCCGAGCCCGAGCTTCGACGGCGGCATCAGCAGCACCGCCGTCTACCCCTTCGCGGTGGCGCCCACCGCGCCGGGCGCCACCGGCGTCGTCCGCTCGGCCGTCAACGGCGACATGTGCGTCGACGACACCGGCGCGGGCACCGCCGACGGCACCGCGATCCAGCTCTACGGCTGCCACGGCGGGCCCTCACAGCAGCTGTCGCTCGGCAACGACGGCACCCTCCGCGTCCTCGGCGGGTGCGTGGCGCCGCTGAACTCCGGCACCGGGAACGGCACTCCGCTGGAGTACCGCACCTGTGACGGCACCGCGGCGCAGACGTGGGTGCCGTTCGCGAACGACGTGCTGTACCACCCGGTCTCGGGCCGGTGCCTCGACCTTCCGGAGTGGAAGGCGACCAACGGCGCCCGGCTCGACCTGTGGGACTGCACCTACGGGGCGAACGAGCAGTGGGGCGTTCCGGCGCTGCGGACGGCCGTGCCGCCCGCTCCGCCGCGTTCCTGACACCCGCGCCCCGAGCAGGTGCCCGGGCCCGCTCCGTCGATCGGCGGGGCGGGCCCGGGGCTTTCGGGCGGCCGGCGGCCGGGCGGACGGGGCGGCGGTACGGGGTGGCTGTGATGACGGTCGTTCAGGGCATCCGTGGAATCGTCACGGAATCATCACGGACCGGCTCCGACCTGCGGTGGAGGGGTGTGGGCGGCGGTGTCCGGGGGGCTCGGGACGGGGGCGTCGGGGGGCTGATCGGATGGTCGGACATATGATCGAACTCGGCAAAACGGTCATAGCCGTCACCGGCGTTGACACCGGGTTGGGTAGCTGGTGGGGTGGCGGCGATGTGGTTCCGGCCTGGCGAGGAGGCTCCTGTGCAAGCCCGAGTGTCCGTCGCGGCCGGGCGGCGGCTGCGGTCGCAGTTGGAGCAGAGTCCGGCGTTGCGGGAGGTGCTGCAGCACCCGGCGGCGCTGGTGGCGCGGCGGGCCACCGCGCGGACGTGCCGTCAGTTGGCGCCGAGGACGGCGGACCGGCTGATCGCCGACCTCAAGGGGACCGAGCCGCTGTTGGCGTCGGTGCGCGCGGAGCGGGCGGCCGGGCGGCCGGGCCGGCGGGCGATGCAGATCGCGGCCGGAGTCGCGGCCGCGGCGGTGGTCGGCGGGCTGCTGGCCGGGCCGATGCCCTCGGCGGCGTACGCGGCGACGCCGGGGCCGGACGTGGTGAGCACCGCGCCGCAGACGCCGCTGGGGAGCGTGACCGACCCTCAGGTGTTCCCGCGGCCGCAGGAGCAGACGGTGGCGGGCAAGGCGGTCGTGGTGCCGACCGCCGTGACGCTGGTGACCTCGCCCAAGGCGGACATCGGCGCGGTGCTGGCCGTCCGCGAGGTGCTGACCGTCGCCGGCACCACCGACGTGACCCCGCAGCCGAACGGCGGGACGCCGGCGGCCGGCTCGCTCGTGGTGTACGTCGGCGGGCCCGCCGAGGGCGCCGACGGCGAGGTGGACCGGGTGCTGCGGCAGCTGACCGCCGCGGCCGGCGGCAAGGAGGGCACCGCGCCCTCGACCGCGAACCTGCCGGCCGGCGGGTACGTGCTGTCGGTCGGTCAACTGCCCGCCCAGGGCGGCGGGACCTACGGCGCCGTGGTGCTGGCGGGCGTGGACGCCACCGGGACCTTCTACGCCGCGCAGAGCCTGCGCCAGCTGCTGGCCGCCGTACCGGCCGGGCAGGGCCAGGCGGCGGGCGCGAACGGGCTCGGCCTGCCCGGGATCACGCTGCGGGACTGGCCGAGCGGCGCGCCGGTGCGCGGCACCGCCGAGGCGTTCTACGGCACCCCGTGGACCGCGCAGCAGCGGCTGGACCAGGTCGACTTCCTCGGCCGCTCGAAGCAGAACTTCTACCTCTACGCCCCCGGTGACGACCCGTACCGGCTCTCCCGCTGGCGCGACGCCTACCCGGCCGCGCAGGCGGACGAGCTGCGCGAGCTGGCCGGCCGGGCCCGGCGCGACCACGTCACGCTCGGCTACGCGATCGACCCCGGGCAGTCCCTCTGCTTCAGCTCCGGCAAGGACGTGGACGCGCTGGTGGCCAAGCTGGACGGGCTGCGCAAGATCGGCTTCACCGCCTTCCAGCTGCAGTTCCTGGACGTCAGCTACGACGAGTGGCACTGCGACGACGACCGCGACGAGTACGGCACCGGGCCCGCCGCGGCCGCCAAGGCGCAGGCCGAGCTGGTGAAGAAGGTGCAGGACCGGCTGATCGCCAGGAACCCGGGCCTGGCACCGCTGTCCGTCGTCCCGACCGAGTACCACCAGCAGGGCGCCACACCGTACCGCAAGGCGCTGGCCGCGGCGCTGCCGGAGGGCGTGCAGGTGGCCTGGAGCGGGGTCGGGGTGATCCCGGAGAAGATCACCGCCGCGCAGGCCTCCGACACCGCCGACCTGTACGGCCACCCGCTGCTCACCATGGACAACTACCCGGTCAACGACGCCAGCCCGGACCGGCTCTTCCTCGGCGCCTACACCGGGCGCGACCCGGGCGTGGCCACCCGCTCGGCGGTGATGCTGACCGGCGCGATGCAGCAGCCGGTGGCCTCCCGGATAGCCCTCGCCACGGCCGGCGACTTCGCCTGGAACCCGGTCGGCTACCAGCCGGACGAGTCCTGGCAGGCGGCCGTGCGCTCGCTGGCCGGGCCGACCGGCGCCGGTGCGACGCCCGCCGGGGCGGCCCTGCCCGCGGTCACCGCGCTGGCCGGCAACAGCATCTCCTCGCCGCTGTCCAAGCAGGAGTCCGGGTACCTGGCGCCGCTGCTCGACCGCTTCTGGGCCGTCGCCGAACCGACCTCCGGTGTGGCCCCCGACCTCGCCAAGCTGATCGAGGCCGCCGGCCCGCTGCGGGAGTCCTTCGCCGCGATGGCCACCGCCCAGCAGACCCTGGCCGGCACCCCGGCCACCGCCCAGCTGGCCGCCGAGGCCGCGCCCTGGCTGGGCCCGCTGCGCGACTACGGGCTGGCCGGGCAGGCCGCCCTGAACATGCTGCTGGCCCAGCACGGCGGCGACGGCGCGGCGGCCTGGAAGGCCCGGGTGGAGCTCAACCGGCTGCGCGAGCTGCTCGACCGGGCCCCGGCCACCATCGGCGCCGGGGTGCTCGGCCCCTTCCTCACGCGCGCCGTGCGGGCCGCCGACAACTGGGCGGGCGTGGTCAGCGGCGGGGTCACCCCGACCACCACCATGGGCACCGCGCAGGACCACCTGCCCGGGCTGATGGCCGACGGTGTGGCGGACACCTTCTACTGGAGCTCCGCTCCCCCGCAGCCCGGCGACGCGGTCGGCCTGGACCTCGGCGCGGGCCGGCCGGTCAGCGGCGTGACCGTGCTGATGGGCAGCTGGGGCAACGGCGCGGACGCCCGGACCGCCGTGGACGACTACATCCGCGACGGCGTGCTGGAGTACTCCACCGGCGCGGGCGGCTGGAAGCAGCTCGCCGTCGTCAAGAACCAGAAGACGGTCAGCGCCCAGCTCCCGCCGGGCACCGTCGTCCGGGCGGTGCGGCTGCGGGCCACCGCCGCGCAGAAGACCGCCGTCGCGGTGCGCGAGTTCACCGTCACCGCCCCGGACGAGGCCCCGGCGAGCGTCACCGGCGGGCCGGACGCGCTGCCCGGCTCCTCCGCCGCCGCCGTGCTGGACGGCAACCCGGACACCGCGTACCGGGCCGCCAAGTCCCCGACCGCGCAGGACGAGCCGCTCACCGTCGAGCTCGGCGCCGCCCGGCCGCTGGACCGGCTCACCGTGCTGACCGACCCGGGCGTGCGCGCCACCGCCACCGTCGCGGTGCGCCGCGCCGACGGCACCTGGGCGGACATCGGCACCGTGCAGCCCGGCTACAACGAGCTGCCGGCCGGCGGGCAGCTGGCCGACGCGTTCCGGATGACCTGGAAGCCCGGCGGCGACCCGCCGGTGGTCAACCAGGTGATCCCCTGGTACGCGGACGCCCCGGCGGCCCGGCTCAGCCTGTCCGACCCGGCCCTGGACGTGGTGACCGGCGCGCCCGCGCCCGCCCAGACCCGGGCCACCGTGGAGGCCGGACGCCCCGAGGGCACCACCGGCGAGCTGCGCGCCGAGGTGCCGGCCGCCGCCAAGGGCCTGACCGTGACCCCGGCCGGGCCGGTGACCGTGCCGCGCGGCGGCCGGGTGGGCGTGCCGCTGCTGGTCGGCGCCGCGCCGGGCACGCCGTCCGGGACGTACCAGGTGCCGGTGCAGTTCGTGGCCGGGACGACCACCGTCAAGCAGGTGCTCCAGGTGCACGTGGTGCCGCCGACCAGTGGCGCCGACCTGGCGCTCGGCGCCAAGGCCACCTCCTCGGGCGACGAGGCGGCGGGCTTCCCGGCCTCGGCGGTCACCGACGGCGATCCGAAGACCCGCTGGTCCTCGCCGGCCAAGGACGACGCCTGGGTGCGGCTGGAGCTGCCGCAGGCGACCCGGCTGGGCGCGGCGGTGCTGCACTGGCAGACCGCGTACGCCGCCTCGTACAAGATCCAGGTCTCGGCGGACGGGAACTCCTGGACCGACGCGGCGACGGTGGACAACGGCAAGGGCGGCGACGAGACGGTGCGCTTCGACGCGCCCGGCGTCCGGTTCGTCCGGGTCCAGGGCGTGGCGCGGGCGACCAAGTACGGCTACTCGCTGTGGGGGGTCGAGCTGTACGCGGTGACCCCGCCGGCCCAGCCGCAGCCCCCGGCCGGCCAGCCGGGGCAGCAGCCCGCGCAGCCGGTGCAGCCGGGCGGTGCGCCGGGCACGGTCGCGACCCCCGCACCGACGACGCCGAAGCCGTAGCGGGAACGGAAACGGGCACGGGCAGCCCAGCCCGTGGCCGTGGCCCTGCCGCGCCCGAGAGCGGACGCAACGCGGCGGGCCGCCGTGCTCCCCGGTGCGGGGGGCGCGGCGGCCCATGAGGCGCGTACCGGCGGTGTGCCGGGCCGGCCCTGTGTCGCTTCGGTCAGGCGGAGAGCGGTTCGGGCCGCTCGCCGCGGCGGACGGGGGTGGGGTGGGCGCCGTGCGCCCGGCCGATCGGGACCGAGTGGTTGGGCTCGGTATGGTCGTGGTGCTCGTACTCGCCCCACTGTGGGGCGCGCAGCTGGTCCCCACCGCCGTAGGGCTCCAGGTAGGGGCGCCAGCGCGGGTCCTTGATGCCGGTGCCGATGATCCGCCAGGCGAGTCCGCTGGGCGGTGCGGGTGGGCGCTTCATCCGCCACCCCAGTTCGGTGAGGTGGCGGTCGGCCTTGGTGTGGTTGCAGCGGCGGCAGGCGGCCACCACGTTGTCCCACCGGTGCTGGCCGCCCCGGCTGCGCGGGATGACGTGGTCGACGCTGGTGGCGGCGGCCCCGCAGTAGACGCAGCGGCCGTGGTCGCGGGCGAACAGCGCCCGGCGGGTGAGCGGGACGGGCCCGCAGAACGGGACCCGGACGAAGCGGGTCAGACGGACGACGGACGGCGCCGGAAGGGCGCTGGTGGCGCTGTGCAGAGTGACTCCCGAGTCCTCCAGGCTGACCGCCTTGTGGTTGAGGACCAGGATGAGTGCGCGGCGCATCGATACGACGCCGAGTGGCTCGTAGGACGCGTTGAGGACCAGGACATGCGGCACGGATGCCTCCTTGGACGCCTGCGGCGCGTGGCTCGCGCCGGGACGAGCGGTTGGATCGCACAACGAGTGCGCGATCTCCCCCAGTGTCGCCTTACGCCTTTGTACGGCGCCACCACTCCTGTGTAACCGACCTGACGTGAACTCCTGGTGTGGTCTCTGTCATAACCGGTATGCCCGGGGAAGGTCGGGTTGCACCCGGGTGCCGACCGGGCACCCTCCGGCGGCCCTCCCGGGGGACGACTCGGCCGGTCGGAGCAGTGTCAGGGCCAGGCGGAACGGCGTCCGGGACGGGGTGCGGGGGGAGCGCACCGGGGCGTTGACGGGGCGTCCGGACCGTTCCGTACGCCCTCGGGCGGCTTCCCGCGAGGCGGCGGACGGCCCCCGGCGTGTCCGGGCGGGTGTTCACCGGCGGATAGGCTGAGGCGCACGGTCCCCGGGCCGCTTGCCGGCGGTGCGGGTCCGACACGCAACCCTGCAAGGAAGGTCCGCACGTGTTCAGCTCCGGCGCCACCGGTCTGTCCGACGCGTCCTCGACGCCCGCCGCCCCGACGCCGGCTCCCAGCCCCACCGCGCAGCTGCCGAACCTGGACCTGCGGATCCCGACCAGCGCGCAGGAGGTCACGGACACCACCAAGCAGGCCGCCAGCTGGTTCGACACCCACTGGCAGGGCTGGCTGTCCTCGGGCCTGCGGATCGTCCTCATCGTGCTGCTGGCGCTGGTGCTGCGGGCGATGGTGCGCAAGCTGATCACCCAGCTGATAGGGCGGATGGCGCGCCTCCCGGAGCACCAGGAGGAGAGCCGGCTGGGCGGGCTGCTGGCCAACACCGGGGTGGTGAACCCGGAGCGGCGCCAGCAGCGCTCGGAGGCGATCGGCTCGGTGCTGCGCAGCGTGGCCTCCTTCACCATCCTGGGCACGGCGGCGCTGATGGTGCTCTCCGCGCTGGGGGTGAACCTGGCGCCGCTGCTGGCGAGCGCCGGTGTGGCCGGTGTGGCGATCGGTTTCGGCGCCCGCAACCTGGTCACCGACTTCCTCTCCGGGGTCTTCATGATCATGGAGGACCAGTACGGCGTCGGCGACGAGATCGACACCGGGGTCGCCACCGGCACGGTGCTGGAGGTCGGCCTGCGGGTGACCAAGCTGCGCGGCGCGAACGGCGAGATCTGGTACATCCGCAACGGCGAGGTGAAGCGGATCGCCAACATGAGCCAGGGCTGGGCGACCGCCTCGGTGGACGTGCAGATCGGGTACAAGGAGGACCTGCTGCGGGTCGAGGACCTGATCCTGCAGACCGCCGAGGAGCTGGCCAAGGAGGCGCCGTACGACGAGCTGGTCTGGGCGCCGGTGTCGATCCTGGGCGTGGAGTCGGTCGCGGCGGACTCGGTGATGGTCCGGGTCGAGGCCCGGACCGCGCCCGGCAAGGCGGCGGTGGTCTCCCGGGCGCTGCGGCAGCGGCTGAAGGTGGCCTTCGACCGGGCCGGGATCAAGGTCAAGGAGGAGGCCCTGACGGCCGCGGGTGCGGCGGCGGCCGCCGCGGCCGGGGCGGCGACCGGGGTGGTGATCGCGCCGGCACCGGCCCCCGCGGTGGAGCAGGCGGCGCCGTCCGCGCTGGCCGACCCGAACTCGGCCCGGTTCAAGGCGACGGAGCCGATCCCGGTACCGAAGCCGGAGCCGTAGGCCCCGCCCGCGCCCGCGGGCCGTCGGACCGCAGGCACCGGCACGGGCCTCGCGAACCGGACGAAAGCCCCGCTCCCACCGTCGTGGGGGCGGGGCTCCGCGTTGTCCGGTAACGCTTCGGCATCCTCCGTTCCACCGGCCATTGACACCCCGCTGACGTGGCCCTTACGGTCCTTCCCAAGCGACTGGAAAGTTTCCTAACAGTTCGCCCGGAGCCACCCCGGAGCCACCGGACGGCTTCCCGGACCGATGCAGCCGACAGGAGGAGGATCCCGGGCATGACGAAGAGCACCGCCAAGGCCCCCCTCGCCGGCACCCCGAGCCTCCTGCGGGCCATCAACGACCGCGCCGCCCTCGAACTCCTGCTGGAGAACGGCCCGCTCTCCCGCACCCAGATCGGGACCCTGACCGGGTTGTCCAAGCCCACCGCCTCCCAGCTGCTGGCCCGGCTGGAGTCGGCCGGGCTGGTCCTGCCGGTCGGCACCACGGCGGGTGGACCGGGGCCCAACGCGCAGCTCTACCAGGTGAATCCCGCCGCCGGGTACGTCGCCGGGCTGGACGTCACCAACAGCGGGATCCGGGTCGCCGTCGCCGACATCACCGGCACCACGCTGGCCGAGCACACCGTCACCACCAAGGGCGTGCCGGCCGCCGAGACCGTGCCCAGGGTCGCCGCCGCGGTCGCCGGGACGGTCCGGGCCGCCGGGATCGCCGAGGACGGTCTGCGCACCGTCGCGATCGGTCTCGGCGGCGCCCCCGACCCGGTCACCGGCAAGCTGCGCTACGCCTCCCACCTGCCCGGATGGCACTCGCCGCGGCTGGTCGAGGAGCTGTCGGAGGCGATCGGCGCGCCGGTGTCGATCGAGAACGACGTCAACCTGGCCGCGGTCGCCGAGCAGGCCTCCGGCGCGGCGGCGGGCTTCGAGGACTTCGTCCTGCTCTGGGCCGAGGCGGGCGTGGGCGCGGCGATCGTGATCGCCGGGCGGCTGCACCGCGGCTTCACCGGCGGGGCCGGGGAGGTCGGCTACATGCCGGTGCCCGACTCGCCGGTCGAGTGGGACTCCCGCCGTCGCAATTTCGGCGGGTACCAGGCCCTGGTCGGCGCACCGGCCGTCCGGGTGCTGGCCCGCGAGCACGGGCTCGGCGCGCCCACCGCGGAGGAGTCGATCGCCAAGGCCCTGGCCACCCCGGGAGCCGGCGACGCCTTCCTCGCCGAACTGGCCGGGCGGCTCGCCGTCGGGCTGACCGTGATCGTCGCCGTCGTCGACCCCCAGCTGGTGGTCCTCTCCGGCGCGGTGCCGAGCGCGGGCGGCGAACGGCTGCGCGCGCTCGTCGAGGACGAACTCGCCAGGCTCTCCATCGCCCGGCCGGAAGTGCGGAGCAGCGCCCTGTCCGGATCCCCGGTGCTGCTCGGCGCCCTGCAACGTGCCCTGTCGGACGCCCGCGAGGCGGTCTTCTCCACTCACTGACGCCACTCACCGACGCCACGCGCGCCGACGCGGCCGCCCCGCCGCTCCCACCCACAGACGCTCCCCCGCACCCGACTCTCCCCAACCCCCGAACGCGGGACCCGAGGCAACGACGCCTGCCCGCGCACTCCCAGGAGGACCCGAAGTGCACGCCACCACCTCCCGCCGAGGCCGCCGCACCATAGCCGCCGTCACCGGCACCGCCGTCCTGGCCCTGCTCGCCACCGCCTGCACCGGTTCCAGCGACTCGGGCGGCACCGACGACTCGGCCAGCGGCAAGGACGTCACCATCACCTTCTGGCACGGCTGGAGCCAGGACAACGAGACCAAGGCGATCAACGACAACATCGCCGCCTTCGAGAAGGCCCACCCCAACATCCACGTCAAGGCCGTGGGCAACATCCCGGACGACAAGGTCAACCAGGCCCTGCGGGCCGGCGGTGACGACGCGCCCGACGTGGTCTCCTCCTTCAGCACCAACAACGTCGGCATGTTCTGTTCGACCAAGGCCTTCATCGACCTCAACCCGCTGCTCCAGAAGAGCGGCATCGACGCGGCCAAGACCTTCCCGGCCGCGATGCTCAACTACACCCAGTTCCAGGGCAACCAGTGCTCGCTGCCGCTGCTCGGCGACGCGTACGGCCTGTACTACAACAAGAAGGCCTTCGCCGCCGCGGGCATCGCCAACCCGCCCAAGACCTTCAGCGAGTTCGCCGAGGACGCCGCCAAGCTGACCGTCACCGACGGCGACTCGTACAAGCAGCTCGGCTTCATGCCCCTCTACCACGGCTACGAGTCCACCACCGAGCACTTCCTCGGCCAGTACGGCCCCACCTACTTCGGCGCCGACGGCAAGTCGAACATCGCCGCCGACCCGAAGGTGGCCGCGATGCTCAGGTGGCAGAAGGGCCTGGTCGACCAGCTCGGCGGCTACGCCAAGCTGGACAAGTTCCGCTCGACCTTCGGCGAGGAGTTCAGCGCCAAGAACCCCTTCCACACCGGCCAGGTCGCGATGGCCATCGACGGCGAGTGGCGCACCGCCTCGCTCGCCGACAACAAGCCCGACTTCGAGTGGGCCACCGCCGCCTTCCCCGTCCCGGACGACCAGGCCGACACCTACGGCCGCGGCTACCAGACCGGCACCATCGTCGGCATCGCCAGCACCAGCAAGAAGCAGGCCGCCGCCTGGGAGTTCGTCAAGTACCTGACCACCGACACCGACGCGGTGGTCAGCTTCGCCAACGCGATCCACAACGTGCCCAGCACCTTCGCCGCGCTCGGCTCGCCCAAGCTGGTCAGCGACGACAACGTCAAGACCTTCCTGGACGTCGCCAAGAACGCCCACTCCGGCACCACCCCGCCGGCCGTCAACGGCAGCGGCTACATCGTCTCCCTGCAGAACCTGGGCTACGACTACGAGTCCGGCAAGCAGACCGACCTCCAGGCCGGCCTGGCCGCCACGGCCAAGCAGATCGACACCGACATCGCCCAGGCCAAGTAGGCCCGGGGAACGGCCCACGGAGCTCCCATGTCACTCGCGTTCGGCACCCGTAAGGGAAGCGGCGGCACGGCCGGCGCCGGACCGTCCGACCCGGCGGCGCCCTCCACGCAGCACCTGCTGCGCCGGAAGCGCCGCCGGGAGGCGGCCCGCACCCTCGCCTTCCTCTCGCCCTGGCTGATCGGGTTCAGCGTCTTCTTCGTCTACCCGCTGGTCTCCACCGCCTACTTCTCCTTCACCTCGTACAACGGCTTCGGCCGGCCGACCTTCAACGGCCTCAAGAACTGGGACTACGTCTTCAACCAGCTGCCAACCTTCTGGCAGGGCCTGGGCAACACCCTGTGGCTGGTCGTCGTCATGGTGAGCCTGCGGGTCGCCTTCGGCCTCGGTGTCGGGATGCTGATCACCAAGGTCAAGACCGGCACCGGCTTCTTCCGCACCGTCTTCTACCTGCCGTACCTGGCCCCGCCGGTGGCCGCGACCGTCGCCTTCGCCTTCCTGTTCAACCCCGGCACCGGCCCGGTCAACCACCTGCTCGGCGAGATCGGCCTGCCGCAGCCCGGCTGGTTCGCCGACCCGGACTGGTCCAAGCCCGCGCTCACCCTGCTCGCCATGTGGGGCGTCGGCGACCTGATGGTCATCTTCATGGCCTCGCTGCTGGACGTCCCCAAGGAGCAGTACGAGGCGGCGGAGCTGGACGGCGCCGGCCCGTTCCAGCGGTTCCGGTACGTCACCCTGCCGAACATCTCGCCGATCATCATGTTCGCGGTGGTCACCGGGGTGATCCAGACCATGCAGTACTACACCCAGGCGATCGTCGCCGGGAAGGTCGCCAGCGGCATCGCCGGCAACTCCGGCCAGCAGTTCGAGCCCGGGTACCCGAGCGGCTCCACCTGGACCCTGCCGCAGATGGTCTACAACCTGGGCTTCCAGCGCTTCAACTACGGCGCGGCCTGCGTCGTCGCCCTGGTGCTGTTCGCCATCTCGATGGCCGTCACCTCCATCCTGCTCCGCCGCAAGTCCGGCTTCATGGCGAGCGACGACTAGCGGGCCAGTGAGGAACTGATCATGACTCTCGGCAACACACTCTCCGAGGCGCCGGCCGCGACCGGCTCCGCCCGTCCCGCCCGCTCCGGACGCTCCGGCCGGCCCGGCAGCCCCGCCGAGCGGGCCGCCCGGCGCCGCGCGCTGCTCGACTGGGTGGCCGTCCACTCGCTGGCCATCGCCGCCGCGCTGTTCTTCCTGCTGCCCTTCGTCTTCGTCCTGCTCACCTCGCTGATGAACGACCAGCAGGCGCTCACCACCGACTACTGGCCGACCCACTGGGAGTGGGGCAACTACGGCAAGGTGTGGAACACCCCCGGTTTCCTCACCTGGTGGCGCAACACCCTGCTGTACGCCGCCGCCGGCACCCTGCTGACCGTCGTCTCCAGCCTCCCGGTCGCCTACGCGCTCGCCAAGTTCCGCTTCCGGGGCCGCAACCTGGCGCTGATGGCGGTCATCGCGATGATGATGCTGCCGCCGCAGGTCACCGTCATCCCGATGTACCTGTTCTGGTCCAAGCAGATGGGCCTGAGCGGCTCGCTCTGGCCGCTGATCATCCCGATGGCCTTCGGCGACGCGTTCTCCATCTTCCTGCTGCGCCAGTTCCTGATGACCATCCCCAAGGAGTACATCGAGGCCGCCCGGATCGACGGCTGCGGCGACCTGCGCACCCTGCTGCGGGTCGTCCTGCCGATGGCCAGGCCGGCCATCGCGGCGGTCGCGCTGTTCCAGTTCTTCTACTGCTGGAACGACTACTTCGGGCCGCAGATCTACGCCAGCAACAACCGCGAGGCCTGGACCCTCTCGTACGGGCTGGAGTCCTTCAAGGCCGCCCACCACACCAACTGGAACCTCACCATGGCCGCCACCCTGCTGGTGATGGCACCGGTGATCGTCCTCTTCTTCTTCGCTCAGAAGGCCTTCATCGAAGGCGTGACACTGACAGGGGTCAAGGGCTGATGTCCGCACCGAAGACGTCCGGAGCCGGCGCGCTCAAGCTGGCCATCGTGGGCGGTGGTTCGACGTACACCCCGGAGCTGATCGACGGCTTCGCCCGGCTGCGCGACACCCTGCCGATCGGCGAGCTGGTGCTGATCGACCCGGCCGCCGAGCGGCTGGAGCTGATCGGCGGGCTCGCCCGGCGGATCTTCGCCAAGCAGGGGCACACCGCGGCGGTCTCCGTGACCACCGACCTCGCGGCGGGCGTCGCGGACGCCGACGCCGTCCTGCTGCAGCTGCGCGTCGGCGGGCAGGCGGCCCGCAACCAGGACGAGACCTGGCCGCTGGAGTGCGGCTGCGTCGGGCAGGAGACCACCGGCGCCGGCGGGCTCGCCAAGGCGCTGCGCACCGTCCCGGTGGTGCTGGACATCGCCGAGCAGGTCCGCCGGGCCAACCCGGACGCCTGGATCGTCGACTTCACCAACCCGGTCGGCATCGTCACCCGGGCGCTGCAGACCGCCGGTCACAAGGCCGTCGGGCTGTGCAACGTCGCCATCGGCTTCCAGCGCAAGTTCGCCGCGCACCTCGGGGTGGACCCGGAGCTGGTCCGGCTGGACCACGTCGGGCTCAACCACCTCACCTGGGAGCGCGGGGTGACCCTGCTGGACGGGCCCGGCGCGTCCGGCGGGCGGGAGGTGCTGCCCGAACTGCTGCGGGACTTCGGCAAGGACATCGCCGCCGACCTGCACCTGCCGCAGCCTGTCATCGAGCGGCTCGGCGTCGTGCCGTCGTACTACCTGCGGTACTTCTACCAGCACGACGCGGTGGTCGCCGAACTGCGGGAGCAGGGCTCGCGGGCCGCCCAGGTCGCCGAGATCGAGCGGCAGCTCCTGGAGCTGTACGCCGACCCGGCCCTGGACACCAAGCCCGAGCTGCTCGGCAAGCGCGGCGGGGCCTTCTACTCGGAGGCCGCCGTCCAGCTGATCGCCGCACTGCTCGGGACCGGCGGCGGGACCTCCGTCCAGGTGGTCAACACCCGCAACGACGGCGTGCTGCCCTTCCTGCCGGACGACGCCGTCATCGAGGTGCCCGCCGAGGTCGATGCGGCCGGCGTGCGCCCGCTGCCGCAGCGCCCGCTGGAACCGCTGTACGCCGGCCTCGTCGCCGCCGTCACCGCCTACGAGCACCTCGCCCTCGACGCCGCCCTGCGCGGCGGGCGCGACCGGGTCTTCGACGCGCTGCTCGCCCACCCGCTGGTCGGCCAGATCGAACTCGCCGACGAGCTCACGGACCGGCTGCTCGCCCACAACCGCGAGCACCTCGCCTGGGCCTGACCCGGCCCGCGCCGGCCGGCCCGCGGCTCCTTCGGGGCCCGGGTCGGCCGGCGCGAGGAGACCGTCCACCCCCGGCCGGGCACCGGCCGGGCACCCCCGGCCGACGACTACCCGGCCGGGCCACGTACGAGCCGCGGGGACCCGATGACCCACCAGCCCGAACCACTTCTGCCCGGCGTACTCGCCATCGACGCGGGGAACTCCAAGACCGACGTCGCCCTGATCGGCGCCGACGGCACCATCCTCGGCACCGCCCGCGGCGGCGGCTTCGAACCCCAGAAGATCGGCGGCGCCGCAGCCGTCGCCGGCCTCGCCCCGCTCGTCCGGCAGGCCGCCGCCGAGGCCGGCCACCCGACCTGGAGCGGCGTGCTCACCAGCCACGTCAGCGCCTGCCTCGCCAACGCCGACCTGCCGGTCGAGGAGCAGGCGCTGCGCGACGCCCTCGAATCCCACCCCTGGGGCGCCAGCAACACCGTCGTCAACGACACCTTCGGCCTGCTGCGGGCCGGCACCGACGGCCCGCGCGGCGTCGCGGTCGTCTGCGGCGCCGGGATCAACTGCGTCGGCCTGCTGCCGGACGGCCGCACCGCCCGCTTCCCCGCCCTCGGCGAACTCACCGGCGACTGGGGCGGCGGCTCCGGCCTCGCCATCACCAGCATGTGGCACGCCGTCCGGGCGGAGGACGGCCGCGGCGGGCCGACCGCGCTCGCCCGCGCCATCGCCGAGCACTTCGGCCTGGCCAGCGCCGGCGCCGTCGCCGAGGCCGTCCACCTCCGGCACCTGCCGAGCACGCGGCTGCACGAGATCGTCCGGGTGCTGTTCGCGGTCGCGCGGGACGGGGACGCCGTCGCGCTGGAGCTGATCGACCGCCAGGCCGACGAGATCGTCCGGCTCGCGGTGGTCGCGCTGAAGCGCCTGGACCTGCTGGACTCCCCGACCCCGGTCGTGCTCGGCGGCGGCGTGCTCGCCTCCGAACAGCCGCTGCTGCTCGACAACCTGAAGGACCGTCTCACCCGGGCCGCGCCGCTGGCCGAGCCCCGGGTCGTCGTCGCGCCGCCGGTCCTGGGCGCGGCACTGCTCGGGCTCGACCACCTGGACGCGGGCGCGGAGGCACAGACGCGGCTGCGCGAGGCGTACGAGGGGCCGCGGCCGGTGGCGGCCTGACGCCGCCTCCACGACTTCCCTCCCCTGCCGGACCCGCACGTCCGGCGGGGGAGGGAACCACACTCCCGGTAGTTGTCGTATGACCTGAGTACCGACAACCGCCGCCGCCCGGGGAGACTGGTGCCATGGCCGTGCCCCGCAAGCTCCTCACCGCAGCCCTGCTGGTCTGCGGCACCAGCGCCGCCCTCAGCGGCTGCACCCCCGCCGAATCCCGCCCGACGGTCGCCGCCGCCTCCGCCGCGGCGGTCGCCGACGAGGCACCGGACGACTTCCTGGACGACTTCCTCCTGGACGAGGGCGACTACGTCCCGGAGGAGGATCAGGACCAGGAGGCGACGGAGGCCTACTCCCCCGCCGCCGGCCCGTCCGCAACGTCCGACCAGTCCGCAACGTCCGACCAGTCCGCGCCGTCCGACCCGGCACCGGACTGCACGGCCCCCGCCGAGGCCCCCGGCCACCAGGTCCTCGTCGTCGTCTCCGCCGGCCCCGCCGAGCTCACCGCCCAGCCCGCCCGCCACGACTGCGACCCGGCCCGCTACACGCCCACCGGCAGTCCCGTCCACTACGGCTTCGCGGCGGACGGCGTCACGGCCACCCTGGTCGACCGGCCGCACGGCGACCCGGCCCGGGCGGTACCGCTGGAGGCGCTGATCATCCACCTCAACGACTGCCTGGCGGAGCGGGACCCGGCGGATCCGTACGGGTGCCACGGGAACGCGTACGACGTGGTGCTGGACCAGCACGGGCTGATCAGCCGGATCGGCGAGGTCGCCGGGCCGTAGCGGCGGCGGGCCACGGACTTCGGGCTAAGGACTTCGGGCAAACGGACTTCGGCTATGGGCTGACCAGGCCGAACTCGTAGGCCTGGATGACCAGGTGGACCCGGTCACGGGCGTCGAGCTTGGCGAAGAGCCGGGCGACGTGGGCCTTGGCGGTGGCCACGCTGATGGTGAGCTCCTCGGCGATCTCGGCGTTGGACAGGCCGCGCCCGACCAGGGTGAGCACCTCGCGCTCGCGCTCGGTGACGCCCCCGGCGACGGCCCGCCGGGGCCGGTTCGCGGCGGCGTCCGGGCGGGCGGCGAACTCGCCGATCAGGCGGCGGGTGATGCCCGGGGCGATCAACGCGTCCCCCGCGGCGACGACCCGGACGCCGTCCAGGATGGTCTCCAGGGCGAGGTCCTTGACCAGGAAGCCGCTCGCACCGGCCCGCAGCGCGCCGTACACGTAGTCGTCGTCGTCGAAGGTGGTGAGGACGAGGACGTGGGTGGGCAGGTCGGGGTCGGCGGTGATCCGACGGGTCGCCTCGATGCCGTCCACGCCGGGCATCCGGATGTCCATCACGGCGACGTCGGGGCGCAGCCGGGCGACGAGTTCGACGGCTTCGGCGCCGTCGCCGGCCTCGCCGACCACCTCCAGGTCCGGTGCGTCGGCGATGAGCACGCGCAGACCGGTGCGGATGAGCGGCTGGTCGTCCACCAGGACGACACGGATCACGGTCCCACCTCCACGGGGATCGGCAGTCGGGCGGCGACCAGGAAGCCGCCGTCGGGGCGCGGGCCGGCGCTGAACTCGCCCTGCAGCAGGGCGACCCGCTCGCGCATGCCGGCGATGCCGTAGCCGGTGCCGGGGCCGGCCGCCGCCGGTCCGGCCCCCAGGTCGACGACGGCGACGGCGAGTTCGTGCGGCCGGTAGTCGACGGTGACGCGGCAGTCGCGGGTGCCGGAGTGCTTGACCACGTTGGTCACCGCCTCCTGGACGATCCGGAAGGCGGCGAGGTCGACGTCGGCGGGCAGCGCGCGCGGCTCGCCGCCGCGGGTCAGCGCGACCCGGACGCCGGCGCCCGCGCTCCGCTCCACCAGTCGGTCCAACTCGGCCAGTCCCGGGGAGACTTCGAGCGGAGCGGACTCCGGCTCGCCGGCCCGCAGGGCGCCGAGCATCCGGCGCAGGCCGGCCAGCGTCTCCCGGCTGGTGGCCTCGATGGCGTTCAGTGCGTTGCGGGTCTCGGCGGGCTGGGTGTCCATGACCCGGCTGCCCATGCCGGCCTGGATCGCGATGATGCCGATGTTGTGCGCGACCATGTCGTGCAACTCGCGGGCGATCCGCAGCCGTTCGGCGGTCACGGCCTGCTCGGTGGCGCGGCCGCGCAGGGCCTCGGTGTGGGCGCGGCCCTGGTGGACGGTGTTGCCGATCAGCCAGGCGATCAGGACCGTCCCGGCGAGGGCCCCGAAGGCCATCGGGTTGGCCGGGTAGCCGTTCCGGAGGCCCCAGGCCAGCATCCCCGCGGCCAGCGCGACCGGCATCGCCGCCGCGCACAGCGACACGGCGCGGGAACGGGTGGCCGCGGTGTGACCGACGACCGCGTCGGCGATCAGGAACTGCGCCACCGCCGTCTCCGGGACCCTCGTCATCCCCAGGGTGAAGAGGAATCCGGCCAGTGCCACGGCGATCGCGGCCAGCGGCAGCCGGACCAGCAGGGACGTGACCAGGGTGGTGACCACCGCGGTGACCAGCAGCGGCATGGACTCGATGTTGCCGTCGTACTCGAAGAGACAGCGCAGCTCGTCGTCGCGGGTGAACACCCGGAAGACGATCACGAGCGTCCAGAACGCCCCCACCCACACCCCGGCGGGCAGGCGCCGGAGCAGCGGCGGGCGGGCTTCGATGATCACGACGTGATGGTAGCCGCGGCCCGCGCGGGGGCACATCGGCCCGGGGGCGTAATCCCCGGGGCCAGTGCGGCGGTCCGCGGTTGTGGCCCGCCGCCCGATGCCGGGGTGGGGCGCCGACCGGCAGCGTTGTCCCCGTGATCGAGATCGAACGACTGACCAAGCGGTACGGCGCCACCACGGCCGTCGACCAGATGACCTTCACCGTCCGGCCGGGCACCGTCACCGGCTTCCTCGGCCCCAACGGCGCCGGTAAGTCCACCACGCTGCGGATGATCCTGGGCCTCGACACCCCCACCGAGGGCACCGCCACCGTGGCCGGCGTGCCCTTCGCGGGCCGGCCGCGCGGACTGCGGCACGTCGGCGCGCTGCTGGACGCGGGCGACGTGCACGGCGGGCGCAGCGCCCGGGCGCACCTTGCGGCGCTGGCCCGCAGCAACCGGATCCCGCTCGGCCGGGTGGACGAGGTGCTGGCGGAGGTCGGGCTCGGCAACGCCGCCGGGCGGCGGATCGGCGGCTACTCGCTGGGCATGAAGCAGCGGCTCGGCATCGCGGGCGCCCTGCTCGGCGACCCGCCGGTGCTGCTGTTCGACGAGCCGCTGAACGGCCTGGACCCGGAGGGCGTGCTGTGGGTGCGCGGCCTGTTCCGCCGGCTCGCCGCCGAAGGGCGGACGGTGTTCGTCTCCAGCCACATGATGGCCGAGATGGAGCACACCGCCGACCGGCTGGTGGTGATCGGACGCGGCCGGCTGATCGCGGACGAGAGCCTCGCCGACTTCTCGGCCCGCGACGCGACGACCTCGGTGACCGTGCGGACCCCCGGACTGGCCCTGCTGGCCGGTGTGTTGCGGGCGGCCGGGGCCGGCGTACGGGAGGTGGAACCGCAGGTGGGGATCGTCACCGGCCTGCCCGCCGAGCGGATCGGCGAACTGGCCCGGCGGCACGACGTGGTGCTGTCCGAGCTCGCCACCCGGACCTCCTCCCTGGAGTCCGTGTTCATGGCCCTGACCGCCGACAGCGTCGAGTACCCGGCTGGAGAGACCCGATGAGCACCACCACCGCCCCGCACTCCACCGAGCCGGCGCCCCGGTTCACCGACCTGCTCGCCGCCGAGTGGATCAAGCTGCGCTCACTGCGCTCGACGTACTGGGTGCTGGCGCTCGCCTCCCTGGTGGCGATCGCGGTCAACCTGAACGCCGTCCACAGCGATCTGCCGTACCTCGACCACCCGCGCGCGCCGCTGCCCGGGGCTTCGCCGTACGGCTACGACCCGCTGTTCCACGGGCTCGGCAGCGTCTCCGGCGACCTGATGGCGATCGCGGCCGGCAGCCTCGGCGCGATCACCGTGTTCGGCGAGTACACCACCGGCATGATCCGCACCACCTTCGCCGCCGTGCCGGACCGGCGCGGCGTGATCGCCGCCAAGGTGCTGCTGATCGGCGGGATCACCGCGCTCGCCGGGGCGGTGGTGTCGACCGGGTCCTTCCTCGCCACCAACGCGATGCTCGCCTCCCGGCACGTCGGGCTCTCCATCACCGACCAGGGCTGCCTGCGGGCCGTCCTCGGCTACGCGGCGATCGTGCCGGCCTGCGCGCTGATCGGGATGGCGCTGGGCGCGCTGCTGCGCCACGCCACCGCCTCGATCGTGTCGCTGGTGATGCTGATGTTCATCATGCCGATGATGTTCGGCGGCGACCGCTACCGGTGGCTGAAGGAGATCGGCACCCACCTGCCGCTGGCCACCGTGCAGCGGCTCACGATCAGGCCCGGCTCCTCGACCACGATGGGGAAGTACGCGCCGAGCGTGCTGGACTCCTGGGTCACCCTGGGGGTGTGGGCGGCCGTCGCGGTGACGGTCACCGTGGTGGTGGTCCGGCGGCGCGACGTGTGAACCCCTGCCCTCGCCGGCCGCACTCGCCTCACCGGCCGATGCCGAGTCGCCGCGCGGTCGCGGCGGGCAGCGGGTACGAGCGCTCGGGCGGCAGCAGCCGCTGTGCCTTCGCCGTCTGCCCGCCCCGGACCAGCGCGGCGATCCGCTGCGCCCGCGGGGTGAGGTCGGTCAGCCCGGTGACCCATTCCTCGGCGAAGGCACGGATCAGCGAGCGGCCGACGCCCACCTGGATGCTGTAGTGGTTGAGCGCCGCCCCGCGCAGCGTCCGCTCCGGATCCCACTGCACGTGGACCTCCGCCCGGGCCAGCTCGTCCGGGTGTGCCGTCGTCAGCACCGCGCGTCCGAGCGCCTCCTCCCAGGCGGTCCGGGTGATCCGCACCGCCAGCACCCGGGTCTGCCCCGGCTTCTGCGCCCAGTTGCTGCGGTGCATCAACCAGCGGAACGAGGGCTTGATCCACGTCATCCGGCCGAAGCCGAACGGCGGCACGAACCGGCCGGCCGCCAGCGCCGCGTCCGCGACGGCGGGCGGGTAGGCCTGGTAGAGCACGATCGTCCGGTCGTCGTGGTCGGCGCGGATCTCACGCAGTGCGGTCATCGGAGCACCCCCCGACCGGGCACGCTGCCAGGCCCTGCGGGGCCGCGCAACTCAATTGCGCGGGCGCCGCGGGGCGGGTGATCAGACCGTCGCCACGCCCGCCTTGGTGCGGAAGGCGGTGAGGGTGGCCGCCGGGACGCCGCAGGTGGGGAGGAAGGAGGCGGCGCCGCCGTGGTGGGTGCGGACCCGGTCGAGGAAGACGGACATCGCCTCGGCCGGGGCCTCCAGCAGGGGTGCGGGAATGGTGAGGTTGCGGCCCTGGGAGTCGGTGACGCGGGAGGTGGTGTGGTCGTTGAGGGCGGTGCGGTGACGTTCGGCGAGGCCCGCGAAGATCTGCGGCAGGGCGTCCGTGGTGCGGGCGTAGTCGGCCACGATGCGGTCGGCGGAGGCGCCGAGGAGGTCGAGCAGGAGGGCGGTCAGCAGGCCGGTGCGGTCCTTGCCGGCCGCGCAGTGCAGCAGGACCGCGCCGGGGCGGACGGTGGCCTCGACGGCGACGGCGACCGCCTCGGGCGCCGACTCTGCCAGCAGCACGTAGAAGTCGCCGAGGTCGGCGGCCGTGGCCATGGTGCTCATCCGTGCGGTGAGGGCGTCGGTGGCGGGGTTCACCGGGGCCGCGACGACGGCTATCCCGGCGGCCTCGGCGGCGGCCCAGTCGGCGGGGTCGGTCTCGCGCGGGTCGCGCAGGTCGACGACGGTACGGATGTCGCAGGCGCGCAGCTGGCCGACGACGGCCTCGTCGGCGGCCGGGAACGGCTGGGCGGAGCGGTACAGCACGCCGGGGCGGACCCGACGGCCCTCGGGGTCGCCGAGGGCGGCGGCGTCGCGGAAGTTGACCAGGGACATGCGGGAGGCCTTTCGGTGGAGCCGCGCTCGGGAGGGGAGATGTCCGGGCGGACATCCAGACGTCTGGATGTCTAACCCCTCCGGGGGTCGCCGGGCAAGCGGCGGCCGACAGCGCTCCCTCCATCCCACCCCCGCGCCGCGGTCGGGGCGACCCGAGCGGCGGGCTCCGGGCTCCGGGCGGCGGGCTCCGGGCGGCGGCTTCGCAGGATCGAGCGTGTGGCGACCGACCCCTCCGACACCCCCGAGCGCCCCGAGCACCCCGAGCACCCCGTTGTACCGCCGCCCGGCCCGCCGGCTCCAGGAGCGCGTGGACGCGGGAACGCACCCGGCGGGCACCCGGCTGCCGAGCGAGCCGGAGCTGAGCGCGGAGTTGGCGTGAACCGGCTGACCGTGCGGCAGGTGGTGGTGGACCTGGCGGGGGCCGCCGGGGTGGGTACGTACGGCGATGGATCGACGGCAGCAGCGCGCGGTTCGTGCTGCACTTCCGCGACCGGTAGCGGTCGGTCGAGGTCGGCCGCAGCCGGGTTCACGCCGGGTTCCACACGCGGTTCACGCCGCTTTCCCGGGGCCGGTGGCAGCGGTCCCCGGCCGTATCGATCCTGCTAGTGTTCAGCGCCGAAATACCAGGTCGTACGGGGGATGGCAGGACAGGTGACCGAGGGGATCGAGCACGACATACCCACCGAGCTGGCCGAGGCCTACCTCGTCCTGCTCGCCGACGCCTCCCGCACCGGCCGGCTGCTGCGGCGCGGCGAACTGGAGAGTCTGCGCGAGCTGGGCGAGCACTGCGCCGAGGCCGGGTACGGGTTACGGGAAGTGGTGGCGCACTGCCTGTCGGCGGCCCGCCGGGCCTGGCAGACGCTGCCCGGGACGACCGCCGCGAGCAGCGTCAACGAGCTGCGCCGGATGGGCGACGCCGTCCTCGCCGCCACGGACGCCGCGCTGGCGGCACTCGGCGAGGGGCACGAGCGCGCGCAGCGCCTGGCGGTCCGTCAGGAAGAGGCGGCGCGAAGGGAGTTCATCGACGACCTGCTGTTCGGCCGCAGCGACCTCGGCCTGCTCGCCGAACGCGCGGAGCGGTTCGGGCTGCGGCTGGCGAGCGCGTACACGGTGGCGGTCGCGGTGGGCGACCAGCCGTTCGCGGACGTGCATCCGCTGGTGCACCGGGTGGAGCGGGAGCTGGCCGGGCGGTTCGGCGAGCGGGACGTCCTGCTCGCCAGCAAGGACGGCCGGCTGGTCTGCATCGCCCCGGACTCCGAACGGGCCGTACTGGAGGCCTTCGCCGACCTGACGCTGCGCCCCGGCCCGGGCTACCGCCCGGTGCTGCGGGTGGCGACCGGCCGACGGCACTCGGGGCCGAGCGGGGTGCTGCGCAGCTACGAGGAGGCCTTGGACGCGCTGGACTACGCGCAGCGCCTGGACCTGCCGGCCAGGCAGCTGAGGGCCGAGGAGCTGCTGGTCTTCCCGGTGCTGATGCGCGACCGGGCGGCCATGGCGGACCTGGTGCGCAGCGTGCTCGGCCCGCTGACCGAGTCGCGCGGCGGCGCCCGTCCGCTGCTGGACACCATCGCGGTGCAGGCGGAGGCCGCGTACGTGAACGCGGAGGCGGCGCGCCGACTGGGGCTCAGCGTGCGCACTTTGGGCTACCGGCTGGAGCGGATCAAGGCGCTCACGGGGTACGACCCGTCGGACGCGCTGCAGCGCTTCACGCTGGAGACGGCGGCGATGGGCGCGCGGCTGCTGAACTGGCCGGAACAGCCCCTTTAGAAGGCCGCGAGGACCGGCCGCGAGGACCGGCCGCGCGCCGCCGCGAACCCGGACGGGCCCGCTGCGACAGCCCGGCGGCCGTTCTGTTGCCCGGCTGTTGCAGTGTCACGCGGGTCGTGCGTACCAGGGTGTCAAAGAGCCGTAAAGATTGCCGGATCCTGGCAATGTGCGGCGGGCTCCCCCACTGCCATGATCTCCCCGGCGCCGAAGCGCGGTGCCGGGGGGAAGGCGGGGGAGCGTGGCCGGGACGGGGGGATTCTTCGCGGCCGCGCTGGCCTTTCCGACCGCGCTGTTCAGCTTCGCGCTGGTGGTGGTCGTCGGGTACTGGCTGCTGATGCTGCTCGGCGGACTTGGGTTCGACGCCCTGCACGGGGGTCACGGCGTCGGACACCACGGACACGTGGGCCAGGTCGGCCAGGTCGGTCATGTGGGTCACGTCGGGCACGGTGCCGGGGGGCACGGTGCCGGGGGGCACGGTGCCGGGGGGCACGTGGCGCACGGGACGTCCGGCGGGCACGGCACCGACGGGGGCGGCGGGGGCAAGGGCGCCCACGCGGGCACCGGCCACCACCACGGGGGCGTGCCGGACGCGCTGGGCCTGGGCGGGGTGCCCGTGACGGTGGCGGTGTCGCTACTGGTCGCGCTCGCCTGGTTCGTCAGCCTGGCCGGCACCGTGCTCACCTCGGGGGCGCCGGCGCGCGGCGGTGTGTTCGCCGTCGCGCTGGTCGCCTCCTGGGCGGGCACCCGGGTGCTCGTCAAGCCGCTGCGGCGGCTCTTCCCGCAGGACCGGCCGACCACCCGGGGGGACTTCGTCGGCCTGGTCTGCGTGATCCGGACCGGCCGGGTGACGGCCGACTTCGGCCAGGCCGAGGTCACCGCCGAGGACGGCTCCACCGCGACCGTCCAGGTCCGCACGACCGCCCCGGAGCCCGGGCTGACGGCCGGGCGGACCGCCCTGATCTTCGACTACGACGCCGAGGGCGAGCACTTCCTGGTGGCGCCCTTCGACCCGTCGCCGCCGGGCCTCGTCTGAGCGGCCCGTCGTCACCTGACGTTCCGTCACTTCGCCTCGTCTCCTCCGCCTTTCCGCTTCGCACCATCTCGCCATCTCGTCAAAGGACTCCGTGATGGACACCATCGCCGTGGGTTTCGGCGTGCTCGTCGCCGTCGTGCTGCTCATCGTGCTCGCCATGCTGCTGTTCGTGGGCCGCCTGTTCCAGAAGGTCGAGCAGGGCAAGGCCCTGATCGTCTCCCGGACGAAGAAGGTGGACGTCACCTTCACCGGCACGATCGTGCTGCCGATCCTGCACAAGGGCGAGTTGATGGACATCACCGCCAAGACGGTGGAGATCCACCGGGCCGGGAGGGACGGTCTGATCTGCCGCGACAACATCCGCGCGGACATCCGGATCTCCTTCTTCGTCCGGGTGAACAAGACCGTCGAGGACGTCGTCAAGGTGGCGCAGTCGATCGGCACCGCCCGGGCCAGCGACCCGCAGGCGATCCAGGACTTCTTCGCCGCGAAGTTCGCCGAGGCGCTCAAGACCGTCGGCAAGCAGCTGGACTTCACCGACCTGTACACCCACCGGCACGAGTTCCGGGACCAGATCATCGCGGTCATCGGCACCGACCTCAACGGCTACACGCTGGAGGACGCGGCCATCGACCACCTGGAACAGACCCCGATGAGCCAGCTGGACGGCGACAACATCCTGGACGCCCAGGGCATCCGCAAGATCACCGAGCTGACCGCGATCGAGCACGTGCGCACCAACGAGTACCAGCGCACCGAGGAGAAGGAGATCACCCGGCAGAACGTGGACGCCCGGGAGACCGTCCTGGAGCTCGAACGCCGCCAGGCCGACGCCGAGATCCGCCAGCGCCGCGAGATCGAGACCCTGCGGGCCAAGGAGGACGCGGTGATCGCCCGGGTGCAGGAGGAGGAGCGGCTCAACGCGCAGACCGCCTTCCTGCGCACCGAGGAGCTGCTCGGGGTGCAGCGGGAGAACCAGGCCCGCGAGGTCGCGGTGGCGCAGAAGAACCGCGAGCGGGTGATCGCGGTGGAGAACGAGCGGATCGAGAAGGACCGCCTGCTGGAGGTGGTCGGCCGCGAGCGGGAGACCGAACTCGCCACGATCGCCAAGGTGAAGGAGGTCGAGTCCGCCAAGCGGGAGGTCGCCGACGTGGTCCGCGAGCGGGTCGCGGTGGACCGCACCGTCGCCGAGCAGGAGGAGGCCGTCAAGACGCTGCGCGCCACCGAGGAGGCCGAGCGCGTCCGCAAGTCCGTCGTCATCCAGGCCGAGGCGGAGGCGCAGGAGAAGCTGGTCAAGGACATCAAGGCCGCCGAGGCCGCCGAGCAGGCCGCCGCGCACAAGGCCCGCGAGGCGCTGGTGCTGGCCGAGGCCCGGCAGCGGGCCGCCGAGCTGGACGCCGCCGCCAAGATCCGGCTGGCCGAGGGCGTCCGGGCGGAGGCCGCCGCCGAGGGCCTGGCCCGGGTCCAGGTGCGGGAGCAGGAGGCCGCGGCGGTGGAGAAGGTCGGCCGCGCCGAGGCCGTCGTGCAGGCCGAGAAGGCGAAGGCCGCCGCGCTGGAGGTCGGCGCCAAGCTGAAGGCCGAGGCCGAGGGCCTGACCGAGAAGGCCGCGGCGATGGCCAAGCTGGACGAGGCCTCGCGCGAGCACGAGGAGTACCGGCTGCGGCTGGCCGCCGAGAAGGACGTCCGGCTGGCCGGGCTGGACACCCAGCGGCAGATCGCCGAGGCGCAGTCCGCGCTGGTCGCGGCCGGGCTGGAGAAGGCCAGGATCGACATCGTCGGCGGGGACTCGGTGTTCTTCGACCGGCTGGTGCAGTCGGTGACGGCCGGCAAGAGCGTGGACGCCTTCGTCGGCCACTCGCAGACCGCGCAGACGCTGGCCGGCCCGTGGCTGGACGGACGGGCCAGCTTCACCGAGGACCTCACCCGGGTGCTGTCGTCGGTCTCCACCGCGGACGTGCAGAACCTGACGGTGTCCGCGCTGCTGATGAGGCTGATCGGCTCGGGGGCCGGCGAGCAGTCCGGGCAGCTGCGCCGGCTGCTGGAGTCGGCGCAGCAGCTGGGCGTCGCCGAGACCCCGATCGGGGCGCTGGCCGGTGGCCTCGCCTCGGTGAACGGCTCCAAGTAGCGCACGGCCCCGGGCGGCCCGCTCCACCCGACCCGGCTCGGGGCGGCACCGGTCCGGGCGACACCGCCCCGACCGGGACAGCCCCGACCGGAACAGCTCCGAGCACCACCGCTCCGAGCAACGATCCGCCGAGTACCTGAGGAACTGACCGTGGACGCCCTCGACGCCCGGCTCGACGCCGGCACCTACGAGGTCCTGCGCGACCGGCTCGCCCGGTCCGCCGCCGAACTCGCCGACCGCGCGACGGCGTTGAACGCCCGCCGGGTCGAGGAGTTCGGC
Organism: Kitasatospora sp. NPDC086791; assembly: GCF_040685975.1. Taxonomy (NCBI): domain Bacteria; kingdom Bacillati; phylum Actinomycetota; class Actinomycetes; order Kitasatosporales; family Streptomycetaceae; genus Kitasatospora; species Kitasatospora sp. NPDC086791. The sequence continues at coordinate 235,443 of NZ_JBFBOC010000010.1, forward strand.
GGCGGGGAGCTGCGGCTGACCGGCACCGGGCGACTCACCACCGCCCGGGCCTGCCTCCCGCAGGACCTCACCGCCGCCGGCGGCCTGTTGCTGCTCGGCACCCGCCCGACCGGGTCCGAGGGCAGTCCCGAGGACAGCGCAGGCAACGGCGCCGGCACCGGCAATGGCACCACCGCCGGTGACGTCGCCGGCGTCCTCGGCCTGCACGGCCCCGACCTCTCCCCCGCCCCCGCCGAGGGCACCCTGCTGGACGAGCCGCGGCTGCGCCAGGACCTCGCCGACCTGCGCCGCTACTTCCGCGACGCCCGGCTGGAGCGGCTGCGCCCGGTGGCGGGCCGGCTGCTCGCCGTCTTCCGCACCGGCCCGGCCGCCACCGACGTCCGGGTGCTGCGCTGGCGCCTCGACGACGGCGCCGACGACGCCCGGCCCGCCTATCTGGACGGGCGCGGCGAGCGCGACCACACCCCCGCCGACGGACAGCAGCTCGCCTGGACGGCGCTGACCCGCGACGACCAGCTGCCCGCCGGCCCCGGCCGTCCGCCCCGCGCCGACCTGGCCGGCGAGCTCCACCTCGGCGTCGACGGCGGCCGGTTGACCCTCACCGCCCCGGACGGCCGGGAGCTGCACCGCGAACCGCTGGCCGAGGCCCTGCAGACCCTCGCCGACGCGCAGATCGCCCACGCCCGGCTCGGCACCCTGCTGCTGGTGCGGGTGCGCCCCTACCAGGAGGAGACCGTCCGGCACCTGGTGGTGCACCTGCCCACCGGCCGGGTCACCCGGATCGACGCGCTCGGCCAGGCCTGCCTGCGGCTGCCCGCCGACCAGGGCGTGGCCTTCCCCGGCGGCTGCCACCTGGTGGACGGCACCGTCCGCACCTTCGACCAGCCGGTGGACGGCCTGGCGTACGAGCGCACCGTCGTCTCGCCCAACGGCGAGGACGTGCTGTACGAGTTCCGCTCCCCCGCCGACGGCCGCGCCCTGCTCCAGCCGTACAACAGCGTCCGCCAGGAGGCCGCCGCCCCGCTGCCCTGCCAGGGGTACGCGCTGCTCGCCGACGGCACCCTCGTCGCCCTGCGCCCGGCCGAGGACGGCCCCACCCGGCTGCACCCCGTCCAGCTCTGGCGGACCCCGTTCACCAGCGAGCGCTTCGCCGCTCGACAGCCTCCCGGCACCGGGCCGCTGGCCCGGATCGGCAACGCCGACCTGGTTCGCGGCCTGGCCGACTGCCTCGCGCTCGCCCGGCTGGCCGCGGCCGGCGCCGACAGCCAGGCCGGCCACCGGGCCGTCCTCGCCGCCTGCACCCGCACCGCCGACCGGCACCACTGGCTCGGTCAGAGCGGCCTCGGCGACCTCGCCGCGCCGCTCGCCGAGATCCGCGACACCGCCCGGCGGGTGATCGCCGAGTACGAGGCGATCGCCCAGCTCACCGCGCACGCCGCCCGGCAGGCCGAGGAGGCGGCCGAGCACGTCGAGGGCCTGCTGCGCACCGCCCGCGGCGAGACCCTCGCCGACGCCGCCGAGTGGGTCGACCGGCTCGCCGGGCTGCGCCGCGCCCAGGGCCGGGTCGAGGCGCTGCGCGACCTGCCGCGCGCCGACCAGGAGCGGATCGACGCGCTGGCCGCGCACCTCGCCGAGGGCCTGGCCGAGGCCGCCGCCCGGGCCGTGGTCCAGCTCGCCGAGCCCGCGGCCTTCGAGCCGCACCGGCGACGGGCCGCCGAGCTGGCCGAGCGCTGCGCCGCCATCGCGACCGCCACCGAGGCCGAGCCGCTGTCCGACCGGCTCACCGGGCAGAGCGAGGCCCTGCAGACCGTCTCGGAGCTGGTCGGCACCCTCGACCTCGCCGACGCCACCACCCGCACCGCCATCCTGGACCGGCTCGCCGACGTCCTCGGGCTGCTCAACCGGGCCCGGGCCGCGCTCACCGTCCGCCGCCGGGACCTGCGCACCCGCGAGGCCGCCGCCGAGTTCGCCGCCGAGACGGCCCTGCTCGCCCAGGCCACCACCGCGGCGCTCGCCGCCGCCGACACCCCCGAGGCCTGCGACGACCGGCTCGGCCGGCTGCTGCTGCGGATCGAGCAGCTGGAGACCCGCTTCGCCGACGCCGATCCGGCCCTGGGCGAGCAACTCGCCGACCGGCGCACCGAGATCCACGACGCGCTCACCGGCCGGCGCCAGCACCTGCTGGAGGAACGGGCCCGCCGCGCCGACCGGCTGGCCGCCTCCGCCGAGCGCATCCTCGACACCCTGCACCGGCGCCTGGCCGCGCTGGACACCGCCGCCGAGATCGACGCCGCACTCGCCGCCGACCCGACCGCCGTCAAACTCCGCGATCTGGCGGGCCGGTTGACCGCACTCGGCGACCGGGTCCGGGCCGAGGAGCTGACCGGACGGCTGCGCGCCGCCCGGGGCCGCGCCCACCGCGCCCTGCGCGACCGCGCCGAACTCGCCGGAGACGGCCCCGGCACCCTGCGGCTCGGCCGGCACCTGTTCGCCGTCACCACCCAGCGGCCCGAACTCGCCCTGGTGCCCTGGCGCGGCCGCCCCGCCTTCACCCTCACCGGCACCGACTACCGCTCCCCCGTCACCGACCCGGCCTTCGCCGCCACCGAGCGCTACTGGGACCGGCCGCTCCCCTCGGAGACCCCGCGGCTCTACCGCGCCGAGTACCTCGCCGCGAGCCTGCTGCTCGCCGCCGAGCCGGGCTCGCTCACCGTCGGACCGGGCTCGCCCACGGCCGGACCGGGCTCGCCCACCGCCGACGCGGACCTGTTGGAGTACGTCCGGCGGGCCGCCGAACAGCGGCCGGACGAGGGCTACCAGCGCGGCGTGCACGATCACGACGCGGCCCTGGTGCTCCGCGCCCTGCTCGAACTCGACGCCGAGGCAGGGCTGCTGCGGCACCCCGCGGCCGCCCGGGCGGCCGCTCAGCTGTACTGGGCGTACGGCGCGGACGAGCGGCAGCGGCTGCTCTGGCACACCCGGGCCCGCTCGCTCGACCTCGCCCGGCAGTCCTTCGGCGGCGCGCCGGTGCTGGCCGCACTGGACGCGCTGGCCGCCGAACTCTCCGCCGCCGTCGCCGGGTTCGTCCCGGACGCGGCGGCCGCCGGGCCGGCCGGCCCGTACCTGGTGGCCGAACTCGCCGCCGAAGAGCCCGCGTTCGCCTGCTCGGCGGGCGCCGCCGCACTGCTCGACACGTTCCGCGCCGCCCCCGAGTCGGCCGGCCTCACCGAGGCGCTGGCCGCGCTGCCCGACGAGCCCGGGCTGCTGGCCGTGCGGCGCCAACTCGCCACCGCCTGGCTGGCGGCGAGCGCCGCCGACGCCGACCCGGCCGACCTCGCCGAGGCCACCGCCGTCCTGCTCTGCCCGTCGCTGCCGCGCCGTCCCGCCGAGGGCGCGGTCAGCACCCGGCTGACCGGCCTGGTCGGCGACCACCCACGGCTGGCGGGCGGCACCCTCGACCTCCGACTGGACGAACTGCTCGACCGGGTGAGGGAGTTCGATGAGGTCGAGGCGCCCGGCTACCGGGCCTACCGGAAGCTGCGCGGCGAGCTGCTGGCCGCCGAGCACGCCCGGCTGCGGCTCGACCAGTACCGCCCGGCCCCGCTCAACGGCTTCGTCCGCAACCGGCTGATCGACCAGGTGTACCTGCCGCTGATCGGCGACAACCTCGCCAAGCAGCTCGGCACGGCGGAGGCCGGCGGGCCGGTCGACCGCAGCGGCCTGCTGCTCCTGGTCTCCCCGCCCGGCTACGGCAAGACCACCCTGGTCGAGTACCTCGCCGAACGGCTCGGCCTGCTGCTGGTCTCGGTCAGCGGCCCGGCGCTCGGCCACCGGGTCACCTCGCTGGACCCGGCCGAGGCCCCCGACGCCACCTCCCGGCGCGAGGTCGAGAAGCTCAACTTCGCCCTGCACGCGGGCGACAACGTGCTGCTCTACCTGGACGACGTCCAGCACACCTCGCCCGAGTTCCTGCAGCGCTTCATCCCGCTGTGCGACGCCCAGCGCCGGATCGACGGCGTCCGGGACGGCGAGGCCCGCGCGTGGGACCTGCGCGGCAAGCGCTTCGCCGTGGTGATGGCCGCCAACCCGTACACCGAGTCCGGCCGGCTCTTCCGGCTGCCCGACATGCTCGCCAACCGCGCCGACGTGTGGAACCTCGGCGACGCCGTCGCCGGGCGCGACGACCTGTTCGCGCTCAGCTTCGTCGAGAACGCCCTGCCCGCCAATCCCCACCTGGCTCCGCTCGCCACCGCCGAGCGCGCCGACCTGGAGATCCTGCTCGCCCGCGCGGCCGGTACCCCGGGCGACGGCGGTACCGGCGGCACCCTGACCGGCTCCTGGCCCGCCGCCGAGGTCGAGCGGATGACCGCCGTCCTGTCCGGCCTGCTGCACCTGCGCACCACCGTCCTGGCCGTCAACCGCGCCTACCTCGACTCCGCCGCCCAGGACGACCGCACCCGCACCGAGCCCCCGTTCCTGCTCCAGGGCTCGTACCGGAACATGGCCAAGCTCGCCCAGCGCCTGGACCCCGCCCTCACCCGGCCCGAACTCGACGCCCTCCTCGCCGACCACTACCGGGCCGAGGCCCAGCCGCTGGGCGCCGACGCGGAGGCACAGCTGCTGAAGCTGGCGCAGCTGCGGGGCGCCCTGACCGGGGAGCAGGCGGAGCGCTGGGAGGAGCTGAAGCGGGTCTGGCGGGAGCGGGGCCGGGACCGCTGAGCGGGGCGGCCAGGGTGTTCCGGTGTTCCGGTGTTCCGGTGTTCCGGTGTTCCGGTGTTCCGGGCCGCTGATCAGCCGGTCACACGACCACACAACACACCCCGCCGGCTCAACCTCCCGTGGCGCCACCGGAAGGCGGCCCGAGCCCGCCGCTAGCGTGTCCGCATGGGCGTTCAGCAACTCGATCTGACCGGGCTGCGCCGGGTGTACGGGCGGCCCGGGAGCCGGTGGTTCTACACCCGGGTGGCGCGCAACGCCCGGCACTGGGGGTGGACGGAACCCGGGCAGTCGAAGTGGCGGCTGTGGCGCGCGCAACGGCAGTTGCAGGACGTCCTGGGGCACAAGCTCGCGCTGCCGCCGGGAGCCCGGGTGCTGGACGCCGGGTGCGGGGCCGGGGTGGTGGCCCGGGCGATGGCGGCGCGGTTCGGGCTGGTGGTGACCGGAGTTGACGTCCTGGACTTCCACCTCGCCGAGGCCCGCCGGCTCAGCGCCCGCGCCGCGCTGGACGACCGGACCGCCTTCTCCTGGGGCGACTACCACGAACTCCCTTTCGCGGACGATGAGTTCGACGGCGCCTACTCGATGGAGACGCTCGTCCACTCCTACGACCCGCCGCGCGCGCTGGCCGAGCTCCACCGGGTGCTGCGCCCGGGCGGGCGGCTGGTGCTGCTCGGCCCGATGAGCACCGTCCCGCTGGAGGAACTGACGCCGGACGCGCGGGCGTTGCTCGTCCCCTACCTGGACGCGATGACGATGACGGGCGCCAAGCTCTACCACGCCCGCAACCTGCCGCAGTTGCTCACCGAGGCCGGCTTCGAGGTCGAGGAGGCGCTGGACGCGACGCCCTGGTACACGCCCACCTCGGAGGCGGTGTACGCGTACTTCCGGCTGCCGTGGGAGGTCCTGCGCCGCTTCGGCGACCCGGCGAAGTGGCTCAACCTCCGCTCCACCGTGGAGATGTACGCCGTCCGCGAGTACATCGCCTGGTACGTCCACACCGCCGTCAAGCCGTCGGGGTGAGCTCCGCCGCGAGACCGAGCGCCGAGCGTTCCCTCGCGCGCGAGCGTTCCGCCGCGCACGAACCCGGCGGGCGCTACCCGGGCGCGGATCCCGGGGAGTGAGCCTCGCCGCCGGGCGCGGCCAGTGCCTCCCACACCGGGTCGGGCAGCCCGGGGACGGACCGCCCTTCCGCCTGCCACCGCCGGGCCAGCTCGGCGTAGATGGGCACCTCCGCGTCGGGCGGCGCCCCGGGAGGATCCACCCCGTGCAGGATCGTTTCTTCGGCCAACCGCCGACGGGCGACCGGCATCACCCCGAATCCGTTCACACCCACCCAACGCACCCCGCCCGACAGTGGACACGGTCACGTCAACCCGGCGGCCCGCACATCAACCCCCGCTCGGAGGCGGGGCGCGGCCCGGGCCCGCTCGCTCGCCCTCCCAAGCGGCCCGCACGGCCGCACGGCCGCCCGGCAGCCGCCCGCCTACCGCCGTCGGCCCGCCGCCAGCAGCTCGGGCACCGTGGCGAGCTTCACCCGGGGCCTCCCCTCGGCCTCGCCCCGCTCCCGCTCGGCCCGGTCCACCGCCCGCAGCTCCTTCAGCCCGACCGCGTCCGGCCGCCGGCTCCGCACCAGCCGGTCGAAGTCCCGGTGGCCCGCTCCCGGTACCGGCAGCGCACGGGCGACGGCGTCGTCCAGCAGCGCGTCCACCGTCTCGCGCGCGCAGGCCCGGTTGGCGCCGATCCCGCCGGACGGCCCGCGCTTGGCCCACCCGACCACGTACGCCCCCGGCAGCGGCCGCCCGGTCGCCGGGTCGACGACCCGGCCGCCCCGGTGCGCGACCGTCCCCGTCCGCTCGTCGTACGGCAGCCCCGGCAGCGGCACGCCGCGGTGCCCGATGGAGCGCACCACCAGTCCGGCCCGCAGCACCGACCGCTCGCCGGTGGGCTCCATCCGGTCGCCGGCCACCAGCGTGGTCCGCTCGACGGTCAGCGCCTCGACCCGCCCGTCCCCGGACAGCCCGACCGGCGCCGACAGGAACCGCAGCACGATCCGCCGCCCCGCGCCCGGCTCCGCGGCCCCGTCGTACGGGACCAGCGGCAGCCCGGCGAGCAGCGCGGCCCGCGAGCCCGACCCGGCTCCTGGCGCGGCCTGCGAGTCGGACCCGGCCGCTGACCCGGCCAGCGCGTCGAACCCGGCCGGCCGCCGGTCCGCGACCGCCGCCTCGATCGCCGCCCGTACCTCCGGGTGGTCCTCGACCACCACCTCCACGCCCGGCAGCTGCCGCAGCGCCAGGAACTCCGCCCGGGTCCACGCCGCCTGCTCCGGACCGCGCCGGGCGAGCAGCACGACCTCCCGCACCCGGCTGCGGCGCAGCGCGGCGAGGGCGTGGTCGGCGATGTCGGTGGCGGCCAGCCGGTCGGGGTCGGTGAGCAGGATGCGCGCGACGTCCACGGCCACGTTGCCGTTGCCGACCACGACCACGCGCTCCGCCGAGAGCTCCACCGCGTCGGCCGGCACGGTCGGATCGGCGTTGTACCAGCCGACGAAGGCGGTCGCGGGCAGGCTGCCGGGCAGGTCCTCGCCGGGGACGCCGAGCCGGCGGTCGGCGGCCGCGCCGACCGCGTACACCACCGCGTGGTGGTGCGCGGCGAGTTCGGCGTGGGTGACGTCCGTGCCGATCTCCACGTTCAGGTGCATCCGCAGCCGCGGGTCGTGGAAGACGCTCGCGAAGCTCTCCGCGATCCGCTTGGTGGACTGGTGGTCGGGCGCGACGCCGTGCCGCAGCAGACCGCCGGTGACCGGCAGCCGGTCGATCATGGTGACCTCGGCGCTGGTGCTGCGCAGCAGTTCCTGCGCGGTGTACCCGGCGGACGGCCCGGTGCCGACGACGGCGATCCGCAGCGTGCCGACCTCGCCGGGCAGGCTGCGCGGGAAGCTGGGCCGCCCCCAGGCGTGGTCGGTGGGGTGGTCGCGGAACCAGTCGCGGTTGAGGTCGCCGAACACGGTGTCCGGGCCGCGCAGCCGGTCGACCGGGAACACCGCGTCCACCGGGCAGGCGTCCGCGCAGGCACCGCAGTCGATGCACGCCCGCGGGTCGATGTACAGCATGTCGGTGGTGCCGAACTCCGGCTCGTCCGGGGTCGGGTGGATGCAGTTGACCGGGCAGACGGACACGCAGGAGGCGTCGTTGCAGCAGGTCTGGGTGATCGCGTAGGCCATGGCCGGGGTGGGGTCCTCGCTGCGCGTGGGGGACGGGTGACGTGGGCTCGACGTGGACCGGACGTGAGATGACGGCTCGTCAGAGCATGTGTACGCGGCGGTAGACGGCCGCCGACCGGTTGGTGAGCAGCCCGGTCTCGGCGAGGAAGGCCATCAGGTGCCGGGAGCTGGTGCGCATCATCGCCTTGCGGTGCTCGTTGGCCCGCACCTCGGCGAGCGCCCGCCGCGCGTCGAGCCCGGCGGCCTTGTACACGCCCGGGTGGACCATGCTGGTGACGATGACGTACGCGCCGACGGCGATGCCGGTGGCCGAGGCGCGCCGCCGCGCCGGGCTCGCGGAGCGCATCCGCTCGCGGATCTCCTGCCGGGCGAACTTCATGTGCCGCGACTCCTCGACCACGTGGATCCGGGACGTCCCGCGGACGATCTCCAGCACGTTCTCGCCGCGCATCCAGTCGCGCTGCATGACGTCGAGCACCTCTTCGGCCACCAGGATGCCGCCGTAGGCGAGTTCACCCTTGGCGAGCGCCTTGAACGCGCGCCCGGCCTGAGCGATCACCTGGTTCGGGCGGTAGGCGGGGACGCCCATCTTCTCGCAGGCCCGGGCGAACATGATCGAGTGGCGGCACTCGTCGGCGATCTCGGTGAGCGCGAACCGGAACTCGGCGCTGGCGGGGTTCTTGAGGTACTGATCGCGCAGCACCATCTGCTGGAGGATCATCTCGAACCAGATGCCGGTGTTCATGATCGAGCAGACCTCGTGCCGGGTCAGGGTGACCCGCTGTCGCTCGGTCATCTCGTCCCACAGCCGGGTGCCGTAGAGCGTGCTCCACTCGGGGTTGAGGCCGTAGTGCTCCTCAGGGAGGGGGGCGTCCCAGTCGATCTCGGTCGAGGGGTCGAAGGAGAGGGTCGCGGCCGACTCCAGCAACCGCTTCGAGACGTCGTCGTCGGCCGTGGTGTGGCGGTCGTCCTGACGGTGACTCCGCCTCCGGGCCACCGGGTCGGTGAGAGCCATGGCTGCCTCCTGGTGCCTGCTCCTGCGGGTTCCCGCTCACCCGCTTATTAGACGGACAGTACAATAAGAGGCCGCCGCCGAGAACCCCCTGCGCGGCAGCGAACCGGCACGGGCGGGGCACGGCGCCCGGACACGGCGGAGGGCGGGACCCCTCAAGGCCCCGCCCTCCGCTTCCCCGCTTCGCCGCTTCGCGGTTCCCCGCTTCTTCCCCTTCTCCGCTACGCCGCGCCCAGCGCCTTCCGCAGCGCCTCGGCCGCCTCGGCCGTCGCCTCCCGGAAGCGGTGGCCGATGCCGATGTAGTTGGCGTACCCGTGGATGAGGTCCGGCTGCCGGCTCAGCCGCACCGCCACCCCGGCCTCCCGCAGCGCCCGTGCGTACTCCTCGCCCTCGTCGCGCAGCGGGTCGAACCCCGCGGTGCCGATGTACGCGGGCGGCAGGCCGGACAGGTCCCCGGCGAGCAGCGGCGACAGGCGCGGGTCGGTGCGGTCGGTGGGCTCGGGTGCGTACCGGTCGGCGAACCAGTCCATGTCGGCGCTGGTCAGGAAGAACCCGTCGACGAACAGCTCGCGCGAGGGGCGCCGGGTCGAGGCGTCGGTCGCGGGGTACAGCAGCAGCTGGAACACCGGCGCGGGACCGCCCCGCCGCACCGCCTCCTGTGCCGCGACGGCGGCCAGGTTGCCGCCCGCGCTGTCCCCGCCGATCGCGATCCGCTCCGGGTCCGCGCCCAGGTCGGCCGCCTTGGCGTACGCGTAGTCGAACGCGGCCAGCGCGTCCTCGGCCGCCGCCGGGAACACGTGCTCGGGCGCCCGCCGGTACTCCACCGACAGCACCCGCACCCGCGCCCGCTGCGCCAGGAACCGGGCGACGTGGTCGTGGCTGGCCCGGCTGCCGACCACCCAGCCGCCGCCGTGCAGGTACACCAGCAGGCCGGAGCCCGCCGCCAGGCCGTCCGGCGTGTACAGCGTCGCCGCCAACTCCCCGTGCTCCTGCGGGATCCCGACGTCCTGCGTGGCCACCGTCCGGAGCGTCGGCCCGCCCACCAGGTACCGGGCGTACTCCATCGCCGCCCGCGAGGGCTCGACCCCGCCCGGCATCACCAGGGCGGCCTTCGACTGCCGCTGCAGCTTGAGTATCAGCTGCGCGTCCAGCGCGAGCGTCTGCCCGTCCCGCACCACCGGCTTGCCCGCGATCGCCCGCCGCAGCCCCTCCGGCAGGGCGTACATGCCGCGGACGACGGCGGCCTGGATCCGGACGGGAAGTGGGATCGTCATCTCTTCTGCCTCCTGGGGCGGTTCTGCCTGGTTTCGGGAGCCTGCTCGGGCGCCCCGGATTCGGGAGCCCATGATGGGGCCGTCCCAGCGGAGTTGGAAGCCTCCTCGACGCCCCCTGAACCCACCCTCGACCCGACGCGCCGCCCAGACGCCTGCCCGACCGGTCCGCCGATCCGCCCTGCGGCCTCTATCGGTCAGGCGCCGCTCCGGCCCGCCGCGTCGAAGGACGCGAGCGCCCGTGCCCCGGGCTCCAGGGCCCGCCGCAGCGCGAACCGCACGGACGTCTCCAACCCGCCGAGCGCCTCGGCGAGTTCGTCCACCACATCCTGGGCGATCTCCCCCGCCACGGCTTCCCCGTCGGCCCGCGGCCCCAGCTTGCTCACCGCGGCCGCCGCCCGGGCCGGGGTGAGCAGCGCCGACGCCTGGACCAGCAGCCAGGCCGGCACCCCGGCCGCACCCCCGGGCGGAGGCAGGTAGGGGCGGGCGCCGCCGTAGCGGGCGTCCTCGGCGAAGGCCGGCTGCTTCACCTTCACCAGCGGGCGCGCCACCGCCCCCGCCGCGCCCGTCTCCCGCCACTCCCCGGCCGGTTTGAGGACGTACCCCTCCGCGTGGTTGTCCACCGGTTCGGGCAGCCCGAACAGGGCCGGGACCCGGCTCGGGAACAGCACCGGCAGGTCCTGCAGCGCGGTCAGCGTGCCGCGCCCGAGCAGTGGCACGCAGGTGAGCCCGGCGGCGCCGGCGGCCGTGCGCAGGACGCGGTCGGCGATCCACCAACAACCCTCGGGTGTCCGCACGGTGGCGTCGAACGGAAGCCAGCGCAGGCCGGGGTGGTACCAGACGCCGGTCTGCACCGGCCCGGTCCCGGCGCGGGCGGGCACCTCGGGGTGCGGGTAGCGGCCGCCGGCCAGCTCGCCGTAGACCGTCACCACCGCCGAAGGCCCCCACGTCCCGCGCACCTCGGCGGCGAACCGGGCGGTGGCGACGGAGAGGCCGGGCCAGATCCGGCTCACGCCGAAGAAGCCGTCCAGCCCCTCGTCGTCCAGCAGTTCGCGCCGCTTCGCCGCCCGGACGGAGTCGCCCTCGCAGACCACCGCGAAGTGCGCGCCGTGCACCTTCTCCGTGGCGGTCCACTCGCGGCTGCCGGGCCCGCCGGAGCGGCCGCGCGCGGGGATCTTGGGATAGGGCCGCAGCTCGGAGCCGTCGGACGCCGTCGTCTCGGACACGGACAGGATCCTCACCGCCCGGCGCTCCGGCGGGCAACCGGGTTTCCCGGCCCCGCCCGCCCCGCGCCCGGTCCTGCCTTCGCCCGCCCGTCCCGTCAGACCGCCCAGTCCGCCCGCAGCCGCGCGAACGCCTCGTGGAACCCCGGGAAGGTCTTCCGCACGCACCCCGGGTCGTCGAAGGTGATCCCCGGCGTGCGCAGCGAGGTGACGGCGAAGGACATCACGATCCGGTGGTCGGAGTGCGTGGTGATCTCGACCGGGCGCGGCGTGCCCGGGTGGATCTCGATCCAGTCGTCCCCGGTCGCCACGGTGATGCCCATCGCCCGCAGGTTGGCGGCGCAGGCCTCCAGCCGGTCGCACTCCTTGACCCGGGTGTTGTGGACGTCCTCGATCCGCACCGGCCCGGACGCGAACGGCGCGATCGCCGCGAGGGTGGGCATGGTGTCGGAGATGTCCCGCATGTTGACGGTGGTCCCGAGCAGCGTGCCGTCGCCCGCGACCGTCGTGCGGTCGCTCCCGATGTCCACCCGGACGCCCATCCCCCGCAGCACCTCCACGAAGCGCAGGTCGCCCTGGAGGGCGTCCCGGCCGAGGCCGGGGACGGTGACCTCCCGTCCGGCGACGGCTGCGGCGGCGAAGAAGTAGCTCGCGGTGGAGGCATCCGGTTCGACGGCGTACCCGGTCGCCCGGTAGCCGCCGGACGGCACCTCGAACACCTCGCCGCCCGGCGTCCGCTCCCGCTTCACCTCGACGCCGAACTCCCGCATCATCGCCAGGGTGATGCCGATGTACGGGGCCGAGACCAGCCGGGTGACGGTGATCCGCAGGCCGTCCCGGGTGAGCGGGCCGAGCAGCAGCAGCGCGGTCAGGTACTGCGAGGACTCCCCGGCGTCCAGGGTGAGTTCGCCGCCCCGGACACCGGCGGCGACCACGGTCAGCGGGTGGTGCCCCTCGGCCTCCTCGTGCCGCAGGTCCACGCCCAGCTCGCGCAGCGCCCGGGTCAGCGGGGCGACCGGGCGGCGGCGCATCTGGGCGGACGCGTCGAAGCGGAAGGTGCCGTGGCCGGCGGCGGCGAGGGCGGGCAGGAAGCGCGCGGTGGTGGCGCCGTCCCGGCAGTACACCTCGGCGGTCTCCACGGCGGGCCCGGACGGCCGTCCGGTCACCCGCCACCGGTCCGCCGCCCGCTCGACCTCGTACCCGAGCGCGCCCAGTCCCGTGGCGAAGCCCTCGGTGTCGTCCGAGGCCAGCGGCCGGTGCAGGGTGGTCACGCCGTCGGCGGCGGCGGCCAGGAACAGCGCCCGGGCGGTGATGGACTTGGACCCCGGGATCTCGACGGCAGTCACGGCAGGTTCTCCCAACACAGGTGTGTCCAGCGGCGTCGGCCCGATCCTGCCGTAGCGACCCGCCGCCGTTCCCGACCTTCCACGGACCGGACAGCAACGGTCCGGGCGGCTGTGGACGGGAGTGGCGCACAACACATCCGGGAAGCCGGAGCCGACTCACGCCGCGCCGTACCGTGCCGTGCCGTGCCGGGCAAAACAAAGCGGCCGGTCGATCCGAAGATCGACCGGCCGTTCGCTGTGCGCGAGGGGGGAGTTGAACCCCCACGCCCTTTCGGGCACTGGAACCTGAATCCAGCGCGTCTGCCTATTCCGCCACCCGCGCATCTGGGTGATGGGTTAACCATAGACCATCCGGAGGGGTGCCTGCGACCACCCCCAGGTGGCGAGCGGACAGCGAGGGCTCACGGGAGCCACGAAGTCAACCCGCGATCGGGAAGCTCCCGCGCCGGACGGCGTCGATGAAGGCACCCCACGAGGAGTCGGGGAAGACGAGGACCGGCCCCTGCGGATCCTTGGAGTCACGCACAGGGACGAGGCCTGGGAATCCGGGGGCCACCTCGATGCAGTTGCCCCCGTTATCGCCGCTGTAGCTGCTCTTCCGCCAGGCCAACATCGCCAACGACCCCCTCGGATCCGCCGCTACGCCGACAGGTCGCCCTCACGGACGGCCACCACGAAGGCTTCCCAAGCGGAGACCGGGAAAACAAGGACCGGGCCCTGCGGATCCTTGGAGTCACGAACCGGGACGAGGCCTGGGAATCCGGGGGCTACCTCGATGCAGTTGCCGCCGTCGTTGCCGCTGTAGCTGCTCTTCCGCCAGGCGGCCACGGCGAGCTCGTTGCTCATCATCTCTGAAACCCTCCAGCGCATCAGCGATCAGCCGAAGCGAATCGCGCTCCGACAGGCTTTCGGCACGGAGCTGATCATAGTGGCGGTGGTACTTGGCCACTGTGGCGGAAGAGTCGCTCAGATGCCCCTGCTCAAGGCTTTCCGAGTAGAGCACGCGCTGTCCTTCCGGCAGCTCCAGCAACACCATAGCCGTCTTGATGAGCGTTCGCCGATGCGAGAACGGCAGCACGTGCACGATGACATTCGGGAGCTGAGCCACCCTCAGCAGGTGCTCCATCTGACTTCTCATCACACTCGGTCCGCCCACGACCGCACGAATGGCACTCTCGTCGAGAATGACGAGCAATAGCGGCCCATCCGGAACAAGGAAGCGGCTCTGGCGCGCGAGTCGAGCCCTGGTCAACTCCTCGATCTCCTCGGACTTTCCCGCAGCGTCGCCAGTCTCGAAGAGCGCACGCGCGTACCGCTCGCACTGCAACAGGCCGTACATGGTGCCGTCCTGCCACGCCCGCACCCCGACCGAGATGGCCTCCAGGTCTACGTACTCCTGGAACCAGTCCGGGTGCTCGATCGAAACACTCCAGTCGACTCGACCGTACAGCCGCATCAACAGATCACCGGAACTCAACAGCTGGCCAAGACCTCGACTTCCTCGACCGACGGCTTCCGCTTGCCGCTTTCGATCCGCGAGAGCACCGTCCGGTCACAGTGCAGCAGCTTGCCGACCTCTTCCTGCGTGTAACCGGCCGCCTCACGGGCGTACTTGAGTTCTTCGCCGAACATGATCGCGGAGCTGGCGGTCGTCCCCCGCTTGGTCTTCCGCTGTGCCATGACTACCCCCAGTTGTGCTCCACACGCCCCGCACGTCGATCTGGCGTCACCGTACCTCTGCAGCCTCGATGATTGACACCAGAACGCAATCATTTGCATGCACAGAGTGATTGCGCGCGCCTTTCGTACGCCCCCATTCCGCCCCCCGAGGTACATCGCCATGCTCGCTGCCTGCCGCCCCCGCACGTTCGCCGCCCGGCTCGACTCCCGCACCGCCTCCACGCCGTTCGCCCGCCACTTCCTCCGGGCCTACCTCGCCGGCCTGCCCTCCGGCGACCGCTACGCCGATGTCGCCGAGCTGCTGCTCGGCGAACTCTTCGCCAACGCGGTCCAGCACTCCGACGCGCCCGCCGACCGGCTGATCGAGGTCCGGTTCGCCGTCATCGGAGACCGCCTCCGCATCGAGGTGCACGACGCCGGCACCGGACGCCCCTCCCCCCATCGCGCCGCCCCCGACGACGAACACGGACGCGGCCTCTTCCTCGTCAACGAGCTGGCCGAGCACTGGGGTTGCTGCCACCGCTCCGGCGGCATCGGCAAGTTCGTCTGGGCCCTCGTCGCCCCCACCCCCACCCCCACCCCCGCCCTCGTCACCGCCTGAAAGACCGACTCCTCATGCACCTCGCCACCATCGCCCGGCACGCCCTCTCCCGGGGCACCA